>JALHST010000012.1 GCA_022865355.1 Maribacter sp.
ATGTTATGATGGTGGTCTTCAGCGATATAATGCGGTTACCGGGCATGCACGAGATGTGCGGGTTTGGCCCGAAGCAGGATATGGTTGGACCCCAGGGGATATGAAATATCGCTGGCATTGGAATTTTCCATTGGCCTTTTCACCCCATGTACGACATAGGGTATATGTGGGAAGCCAGTTTGTTCACAAAAGCGATGATGATGGCCAAAGTTGGCAGGTGATTAGTCCGGATCTTACGCTGAATGATAAAACACACCAGCAAAGTTCTGGTGGTATCGCCACCGACAACCTCATGACCTTTGATGGTGCAACCTTATTTAGCATTGCAGAATCTAAAATAGAATCCGGACTAATTTGGACGGGGAGTAATGATGGCCAGGTTCAGGTCACCAGGGATAATGGAACAAAGTGGACCAATGTGACAGAAAATATAACGAACTTACCCAAATGGGGCACCATTGCCAACATTGAACCATCACGCTTTAAAAAAGGGACCGTATACCTAACTGTAGACCTTCATCAAATGGGGGATTTTGACCCGTATGTGTACAAGACCGAAGATTATGGGCAAAGTTGGAAATTGATCAGCAATACGGTACCGAAATCGGTCCACAGTTTCGCCCATATCATCAAAGAAGACCCGAAAAGGGAAGGCATGTTATATTTGGGGGTCGATAATGCCCTTTATATCAGTCATGATGACGGCGGAAATAGGTTGCGCTTGCGAAACAATCTCCCTCCTGCGCCTATTTATTGGTTGGAAATACAAGAGCGTTTCGATGATCTTGTAATCGGCACCTATGGAAGGGGATATTATATTTTGGATAATATTAGCCCAATTCGAGAATACGACTTGGATGCCAAAGGCAAGAAAGCACATCTTTTTAGTGTTAGGCCCACCTATCGTTTTCAAGAACGTCAAAGTATCAAGACCGACGGTCCGAGCCTTAACTCTGGAGATAACCCCCCGTATGGGGCCGATATCAATTATTTCTTAAAGGATAGTACCGATCAAAAAATAGAAATTCAGATTTTGTCTTCGAATGACGAGATAATCCGAACTTTGGAGGGGAAAAACAAAGCGGGCATAAATCGGGTTATGTGGGACCTGCGCTATGAGCCTACTTTCAAACCCAAGTTGCAATCGACTCCACCGGGTCGCCCTTGGGTGCAACTCAATGGGGAAGGCTGGCGACCCTTGGTTACCTGGGATCTTGATTTAATGCGGGGACAGTTTGGCCCACGCGTTGTGCCCGATTTCTATAAAGTAAAACTTATTGTAGGGGAAGAAGAATTTGTGCGCGAGGTCGAAGTCCTGAAAGACCCGACCAGCGAAGGTACCCTGGAAGATATTAAACGGCAGGTCGCCTTCTCCTTAGAACTTCGGGATGCAATGAATTTGGCCGTAAGCATGATCAATGACGTAGAAAATATACGAAGTGAATTAACCGATATTATACCCAAATTAAAGCGTCAGGGCGATTTGAAGAAAGCCAAGGAAATATTGCAGCTTTCACAAAATATAGCCGCCTCCTTATATGATATACAACTTACCGGTGCACGCGAAGATGCCTTTAGGGCCCCGATGAAATTATACGGCAGGTTAAGTGCATTGGCCAGTGACATAACAGGTAACGGGGTCGACTTCAAACCAACCGACCAGCAACTGGAAGTGTATGCCATTTACAATACACGTCTCGAAGCAATAGATAAAAAGTTTAAAAAATTTATGTCGGTGGACGTAGATAAATTAAACAACCAATTGAAAAAAAGTGAGCTCAAAATTCAATTGGACAAAAAAATAAAATCATAAATTGACCTAAAATTATCCATACATGAGAAAAATCACCCTAGTAGTTTGTATCAGCCTGTTCACTCTTTCTTGCACCGAAACCAAAAAGGAGGAGACCCAAGGTGAACTCTTTGCTCGCATTGACAATGAAATCAAACAAAATTCAAAAGCCTATAGCACCTTAAAGGAAGCAACCGAAACCATAGGACACCGATTGACAGGTTCGGAAAATGGAGCAAAAGCCGAAGAATATACTTTCAATAAATTCAAGGAATATGGTTTTAAGGATGTTGCATACCAACCCTTTGAAGTAGAAGCATGGTCCCGGGGCGAAGTTTCTCTTCAAATTGATGGAAAGGACCTAAAGACCGTTACTTTGGGACACTCCCCAGTGACTGCCAATGTTACCGCCGAAATCGTAGATATGGGAAATGGACTTGAAGCCGATTATCTCAAGAATCCTGATGCCGTCAAAGACAAAATTGCCTTGGTCTATATTGGTCTTCTAGAAGGCAGTGAAGAAGGCCTGACAAATTTACACCGAAGTGAAAAAACCGCTTTGGCAATAAAATACGGTGCCAAAGGAATCATCATCTTCAATCAGGTGGCGAACGGGGTGCTGCTCACGGGTACCGCTTCGGTTACGGGAGCGTTGATTCCGATTCCGGCCGTATGTATTGGGAAGGAAAACGGCTTGGCCTTGAAAGAGCGTTTGACAAAAGCAAAGCAAACCGCCACCATTAAAATGACCAATCATAGTGACGTTATAAAGGCTAGGAATGTGATTGCAACTTTAAAAGGAAGCGAATTACCCAACGAAATAATCGTGGTGGGAGGCCATTTGGATTCCTGGGATTTGGCGACCGGGGCAATCGATAACGGAATCGGATCATTCGCCGTTTTGGATATCGCCAGGGCGTTTATGGCCAATGAGCTACATCCAAAAAGAACCCTACAGTTTGTGATGTTCATGGGGGAGGAACAGGGTCTATTGGGATCAAAATATTTCGTTGATGAAACTATTAAAAATGGAACGATCGACAACATCAAGTATATGATGAATCTAGATATGTCGGGGAATCCTATCGGCATGAACGCAGGGGGCAAGCTAGATGATGAAGCCTTTTTCAAGGATTTGGGAGCTGCAATACAACAACAGGATACCATATACAAAAATACCTTTTCGACTGAATCAGGGCTTCACAGCGATCATCAGCCCTTCATGTTGGAGGGCATTCCGATCTTATCGGTAAATGGCAACCTCGATCGCTCTATATATGGGTGTTATCACGCTGATTGTGATGATTTTAAACTGGTGAACAAGGGGCACATTACCAACACGGCCCGTTTCTGTACCATGATATTATATGCCCTTGCGAATGCCGACAAATTGCCCGCCACAAAAATGAACAGTGAAACGACCAAAGAGTTCATGATCAAGAACAATTTAAAGGAAAAATTGATAATAGGAAACGATTGGAAATGGGAAAAATAGTCTAATTGCCAAGATGAAAATAACTTAGATCAAGTCGTCGCATAACACAATTATGAATGGGTAAATTTCACGGTGTTTGGTTGCTCTCTTTCTTACTTTTGATTTCAACGTTGGGCCTGGCCCAGGAAGCAGGCCCACAAGATGACTATTTTAAACGCATTCGACCTACATTTACAGGGAACATAGCCTATGAAACGACCGCTTTTATCGAAAAATATTGGCGCGTGGCAGGGAACACCGGTTTCAACAAATCCATACACTATGTGGCCGCCGAACTCGAAAAAGCAGGATACGTTCTCGAAACCCAGGCTACTGAAAAAAATAGGCTTACTTATAGAATTGAAAAAAAGCATTTGGAAGATCCGACTTGGGAACCGATCGATGCCTCAGCGACCATTGTCGGTGAGGAAGCGCCCTTTTTGAAGTATTCCACGAACCGGAACATGATTTACCTCAACTCGGTTTCAACCCCAAAAAAAGGCATTACAGCGGAAGTAGTGCCGATTGAAAACATCGAGGATTTTAACGCGGTTGATGTCAAGGATAAAATCATATTTACAGAACTTCCCGTAAATGGTTTTTACGAAACCGCCATCGATCAAGGAGCGCTTGGGATTGTAACCTACAATAATCCCGATTATCTACAACCCGAAAAAAATACGACTTCGATTCAATTTCGAAGCCTTCCTTATAGGAAAGAATCCCAACTCTGGGGTATTGCGCTTTCGTTTGAGGCTAAGGAAAAATTAAAAAAGGCCTTTGAAAAAGGGAAGGTCGCACTGAAGGTTGCTATAACGACCAAAATTTATAATTCGGAAGAGTTGACCCTCGTGGCCGATGTCAAGGGTTCCCTTGTACCCGATGAACGTTTGGTATTCAGTGCACATATTCAAGAACCAGGGGCAAATGATAATGCTACAGGGGTGGGAACCCAATTGGAAATGGCAGTGGTAACCGCGAAACTTTTGACAAGTAAGCAAATCGATATATCGCGAACCCTTACTTTTCTTTGGGGGGATGAAATAGCGTCTACCGCCAGGTATATTGCCGAAGACGAAACACGGGCCTCAAAAATAAAATGGGGCATTAGTCTAGATATGGTCGGGGAAAATACCCGTGTGACCGGAGGCTCCTTTTTGATCGAAAAAATGCCCGACCCCAGTGCCATATGGACACGTGGAAGGGACCGGCATACCGAATGGGGCGAAAAAGTTTTGTCGTTGGCAGAGATGAAACCGCATTATCTAAACGATCTCATAATTTCAATATTTAAGAAACAAGGGGAATTTGCCAATTGGTCGGTAGATACGAATCCTTTTGAAGGAGGGAGTGACCATACGCCCTTTTTGAAAGCGAATATTCCAGGGCTACTATTATGGCATTTTACGGATCAGTTTTATCATACCGATAATGATCGATTGAACAAAGTTTCAAAGGAGACCATGAAAAATGTAGGCACTGGGGCCTTGGTCAGTGCTTTTACCCTATTGAATTCGAATGGAAACACGGCCTTGGCAATCCTGAAAATACTAAAGTCTGCCGCAGAACTGCGCATCGAACAAGAGTTTCTCGTCAGCAAAGACCAAATACAAGCTGGTAGCACAATACCTCAAGAAACCCGAATTCTCAAAGCGTGGGAGCAATGGTACCTTCAGAGCTTCGTCTCCTTAAATGACATGGTGTTACAGCCCAATGAATTCGTAAATCGAGCCATTTCTAATGCCCAAAGCGAGTTATCAATAACAACAGCGGTTTATTTAAATAAATTGAAGGAATAATATTCGTGGGGCCTTGTTTTAGTAACTTTATGCCTGCCCGCATACAGGAAGCATAATTTTAATGCACCCTTTAAAATTTTTGTCTCCCCACAAAGTTATTCATAACTTCCACGCATTAATTAGAACCTATTTTCAAAATGAAAAAATTCATCTTGCCACTGCTAGTTGGCATTTCAACAAGTTGTTTTGCTCAAGTTGCGGCTACTTCGGGGCAATTGGTCAAAAATGCTATCGAGCAAAAAATAAGGATGGAGAATAATTCTTTGGTCAAGAATATTCCTTTCAAAAACATTGGTCCGACCGTTATGAGCGGTAGAGTGGTAGATGTGGATGTAAATCCTGAAAACTCAATCGAATTTTATGTTGCGTATGCTTCTGGCGGATTGTGGTATACCAACAATAATGGGGCTTCCTTTCTTCCTGTTATAGACAATACGGAAACGCAAAACATCGGTGACCTTGCGGTAGATTGGAAAAATGGTACCATTTGGGTGGGTACGGGTGAAAACAATGCTTCCCGCTCCTCCTATGCGGGAATAGGTATTTTAAAATCAAGCGACGGAGGTAAAACATGGGAAAATATGGGCCTCCCCGATTCACAACATATTGGCCGCATTCTACTCAATCCGAACAATCCCGATGAGGTAGTGGTCGGTGTCACCGGACATCTCTACTCAAAAAACGACGAACGTGGCATTTATAAAACTGTGGATGGTGGAAAGACCTGGAACAAAGCGCTCTTTATAAATGATGAAACGGGAATTATCGATGTAGCCTGTGCCCCAAATAATTTTTCTATCATGTATGCAGCTTCCTGGCAAAAAGATAGGAAGGCATGGGATTTTATGGGAAATGGCCGTGCATCAGCCATTTACAAGAGTACCGATGGTGGCGGCACCTGGAAGCTTATTTCTACCCCAGAAAGTGGATTTCCGACCGGAGAAGGGATCGGTCGCATCGGGTTGACCGTCTTTGACGATACTATCCTTTATGCAGTGCTTGACAATCAATCAAGAAGACCGAAGACCGAAAAGGAAGAAAAGAAGACCGAAGGTCTGAGTAAGGAAGATTTTGAATTAATGTCTAATGAGGCCTTTTTAAACCTTGAAGATAAAAAATTGAATGATTTTTTAAAGGAAAATAATTTTCAGGAGAAGTACAAGGCGGCCAATATAAAACAGATGGTTCGAAGTGGGGCCGTCAAACCGAAAGACCTTGCAAAATATTTAGAAGACGCGAATGCTATGCTCTTCGATTCGCCGGTCATAGGTGCAGAAGTCTATCGCAGTGATAACGGCGGAAAAACCTGGAATAAACAAAATGAAGATTTTATCGACGATCTTTATTACAGTTATGGATATTACTTTGGTCAAATTACCGTAGACCCCAACAATTCCGATAAAATTTATCTGGTGGGAGTGCCTATCATTAAATCAGATGATGGCGGAAAAACCTATACCTCGATCAACGGTGATAATGTACATTCAGACCATCATTCGCTTTGGGTCGACCCCAAAAAGTCAGGGCACCTCATCAATGGGAACGATGGCGGACTCAATATATCGTATGATGATGGAAAAAACTGGACCCTACATAACTCGCCAAGTGTAGGACAATTTTATTACATAACCGTCGATAACCAAGAACCTTATCATATTTATGGCGGGCTGCAGGACAATGGTGTATGGCATGGCCCGTATAATTCGGTCGAAACTACAGAATGGCAACAGACCGGGCAGTATCCTTGGAAATCTATTTTAGGAGGGGATGGCATGCAGGTGCAGGTAGATACCCGAAACCATAACGTGGTATATGCCGGCTTCCAATTCGGCAATTATTTTCGATTGGATCTTGAAAAAGACAAGCAAAAGTACATACAGCCCAAACACGAACTCGGCGAAACACCCTATCGGTTTAACTGGCAAACACCCATATTACTTTCATCACACAATCAGGACATTCTTTATTTAGGGGGAAATAAACTACATCGCTCGCTTAATCAGGGTGAGGATTGGGAGGCTATTTCCGATGATCTGACGCGAGGCGGAAAAACAGGGAATGTCGCCTATGGGACCCTGACCACCATTTCGGAATCCCCTTTTCAATTTGGCCTGATCTACACAGGAAGCGATGACGGATTGGTACACCTAACCAAAAATGGCGGCGGAAGTTGGGACGTGGTTTCCAATAGCTTCCCACAAGATATGTGGGTCAGCCGAGTTGTGGCGTCAAAACATAAAAAAGAACGCGTATATGTAACTTTAAACGGGTATCGTTGGGATGATTTTGCTTCCTATATTTATGTCAGTGAAGATTATGGCAAGACATGGAACAGCATATCAGGCAACATATCTGCTTCTCCCGTAAATGTGCTACTTGAAGACCCCTCGAATGAAGACCTTTTGTTTGTGGGAACTGATAATGGTCTTTACACCTCCTTCGACCGCGGTGTTTCTTGGCAAGTTTTCCAAAATGGAATACCCAACGTGGCCGTTCATGATTTGGTAATTCAGCCAGAAAAAAAGCATTTACTGGTAGGCACCCATGGCCGAAGTATTTATTTGGCGGATATCTCGAAATTGCAACAAATGACCCCGGAGGTGCTGAAAAAAGACTTTTTCCTATTTAAGCCTGAAAATATTAAATATTCGAGCAGATGGGGGAATTCATGGAGCAGTTGGGGTAAACCGAATACCCCTGGACTCGATCTTACTTTCTACACCAACAAACCGGGCTCCTATAGTGCCAAAATCAAGACCATCGATGATATTGAAGTAAGTTCCACAGAGATGGAGGCAGATAAGGGTCTTAACATACTCTCCTATGACGTGGCCTTTTCAAAAGTCGGGAAGTCTGCCTATCTGAAGAAGCACAAAATGGAGCTAAAAGAGGCTAAAAATGGAAAGACCTATTTGCCAAAGGGAAAATATAGTGTTGTGATTGTAGGCAATGGCAATACCGAAAAAGTCGATTTCGAAATCGAATAATTCCTACTTTTTGAAAATTGTGATCGGAAATCATTTTTTCTTGCTCGCCAAAAACAGACAATGGCAAAATACCATGCAATTACGATATCTTGAACAAGGGTCGGACCTAAAATTGACACTTCCTTAAAATCCGTCTAAATAAAATAGGAAACGCTGACAAAGTTTGTTAAAGACAGCCTTATCGAGTAATTTTGCGAACAGTCGTTAAACCAACTCCAACAATCGAATGAGCGGATTGATAAAATCTTCAATAGCCCGAAAAGTAGTAATGGCCCTTTCGGGTCTCTTTTTGGTCTTTTTTTTAGGACAACATTTTACCATTAACATCACTTCGGTCATTGCACCTGACACCTTTAATTCATGGTCCCATTTTATGGGATACAATGCCTTGGTGCAATTTGTACTACAACCTATTCTGATCGCAGGTGTTATTATACATTTTGTCATGGGTTTTGTATTGGAAATTCAAAATAACAAGGCAAGGGCTATAAAATATGAGAAATACAACGGGGGGGCAAATGCCTCCTGGACGTCGCGCAACATGATCATCACAGGGTTGGTGGTCCTGGCATTCCTTGGTTTGCATTTTTATGATTTCTGGGGGCCCGAAATTGCCTATAAATACCTCGAAGGCAACCCTGAAGATCCAACACGGTATTACCATGAAACCGTCGAAAAGTTTGAGCCTATTTGGCGGACTGTACTTTATGTCATCGCCTTTGTACTTTTGGCATTGCATCTATGGCACGGATTCGCCTCCTCCTTTCAATCGATGGGGATAAATAACAAATACACGCCTGCCATTAAAATTTTTACGAAAATATATGCAATTGTCATTCCACTCGGATTTATTTTTATTGCATTCTACCATCACCTTAACCCAATAACACACTAATTATGGGCATATTGGATTCTAAAATACCTACGGGGCCCTTGGCCGAAAAATGGACCAAGCACAAAAATGATATCCATTTGGTCGGCCCGGCGAATAAGCGAAATATTGACATTATCGTTGTGGGCACAGGACTTGCGGGAGGATCGGCCGCTGCCACCTTGGCTGAATTAGGATATAACGTCAAAACTTTTTGTTATCAGGATTCCCCGAGAAGGGCCCACTCGATTGCCGCCCAAGGTGGAATAAATGCGGCAAAGAATTATCAAGGTGATGGTGACAGCACCTATCGTCTTTTCTATGACACCATCAAAGGTGGGGATTATCGTTCGCGGGAAGCCAATGTGTATCGTCTTGCCGAGGAATCGGTAAATATAATTGACCAATGTGTAGCGCAGGGTGTGCCTTTTGCCCGTGAATATGGGGGCCTGTTGGACAATCGTTCTGTTGGGGGTGTTTTGGTATCAAGGACCTTTTATGCCAAAGGACAGACCGGACAACAATTATTATTGGGAGCCTATGCCGCTATGAACCGTCAGATCAATCGCGGCAAAATCATGTCATTTACCCGTCATGAAATGATGGATCTTGTATTGATAAAAGGAAAAGCCCGAGGAATCATTGCGCGCAATTTAGTAACGGGCGAATTGGAACGTCATTCGGCCCATGCCATAGTTTTGGCAACAGGAGGTTATGGGAACGTGTTCTATCTTTCCACTAATGCCATGGGCAGCAATGTTATGGCAGCCTGGCGGGCGCACCGCAGGGGAGCCTTCTTTGCGAACCCTTGTTTTACCCAGATCCATCCTACTTGTATTCCTGTGTCAGGTGACCAACAATCAAAACTGACATTAATGTCTGAATCGTTGCGAAACGATGGTCGAATCTGGGTGCCCAAGCGTTTGGAAGATGCCAAGGCAATTCGGGATGGCAAACTTAAACCCGTACAGCTGAAGGAAGAGGACCGGGATTATTTTTTGGAACGCAGATATCCGGCTTTTGGTAACTTAGTTCCAAGGGATGTGGCATCACGGGCCGCCAAGGAGCGCTGTGATGCGGGTTTCGGAGTAAACAAAACCGGGGAGGCGGTTTATTTGGATTTCGCGGCCGCTATTCAACGCTACGGGAAAGAACAAGCCTTAACACAAGGCATTGTTAATGCCAATGAAAAAGAAATCGCCAAATTGGGGAAAGCGGTAATTGAAGAGAAGTACGGAAACCTATTCCAGATGTACGAGAAAATCGTAGACGAGAATCCCTATGAAACCCCTATGATGATCTACCCGGCAGTGCATTACACCATGGGCGGACTATGGGTAGATTATAATTTGCAAACTACCATTGAAGGATGCTATTGTTTAGGAGAAGCAAATTTTAGCGACCACGGCGCAAACCGTTTAGGCGCTTCGGCGTTGATGCAGGGCTTGGCCGATGGCTATTTTGTATTGCCCTATACCATTGGCGATTACCTATCAAATGATATTCGGACCGGGAAAATACCGACCGATTCGTCAGAATTCGAAGCAGCCGAAACAGCGGTCAAAACCAGGTTGGAAAAGTTAATGGGGGGCAGTAGATTGCATTCGGTAGACCATTACCACAAGAAATTGGGCAAAATTATGTGGAACAAATGTGGTATGGCCCGAAATGCAAAGGAATTAAAGGAGGCCATTAAGGAAATCTCAGAATTGCGGGCAGATTTTTGGACCAACGTGAAAATCCCCGGGAACGCAGAGGGTATGAACCAAGAACTTGAGAAAGCGGGACGCGTTGCCGATTTCTTGGAACTTGGCGAACTTTTTGCCAAAGATGCCCTTGAACGCAACGAATCTTGTGGCGGACATTTTAGGGATGAATATCAGACCCCGGAAGGCGAGGCCCTCCGTGACGATAAGAATTTTAAATATGTCGCCGCTTGGGAATTTAAGGGAGAACCAAAAGACGCCGTGCTGCACAAGGAGGATCTGGTTTATGAAAATATTGAGTTGAAGACACGTTCCTATAAATAGAGTTAAGAAAAAAGAAAAGAGAAAATAGATTTTATCTTGTGAGCTTCAGAAAAAGGCATAATTATAAAAACCTGAAGATTTGGCAATTAGGTTTGGAAATAGCAAATGATATTTCAGATATTTTACAAGAATTCCCAAAGCATGAGAAATATGATTTAAGTTCACAAATTAGTTCATGCTCCGTATCAATGCCTAGTAATATTGCTGAAGGTTCGGCTCGAAAGGATAAATCGTTTTCGCATTTTTTGGACGTTTCTTTGGGATCGTCTTTTGAATTGGGCACTCAATTATTGGTTGCATATCATAGAAAATATATAAATGAAGATTTGCTTAAAAAGCTAGAAGATAAAAATTCAGAATTTCAAAGAATGACCATGAGTTTTCAAAATGGTTTAAATTGATTTTGTCTTTTTTCACTTCTCTTTTTTCTTTTATCTAGCAATTAGGTAAAGTATTGAATTAAAAATTAAATGAATAGCTAGTTTTAATTTAAAAACATATGAAGCTAAACCTAAAAATATGGCGTCAAAAAGATGCCAAGAGCAAGGGGCATATGGTTGATTATCCTATAAACGGGATTGAAGGCGATATGTCTTTTTTGGAAATGTTGGATGTGCTTAATGAAGGGTTGATCAACAAAGGCGAGGAACCGGTTGAATTTGACCATGACTGCCGTGAAGGTATTTGTGGTACCTGCTCGCTTCAAATTAATGGGGAACCCCATGGCCCGGACCGGCTGGTCACGACCTGTCAATTACACATGCGTAAGTTCAAGGATGGCGATACAATCGTTATAGAGCCATTTCGTGCAACGGCTTTTCCTGTCATTAAAGATTTGATTATTGACCGCAGCGCCTTTGATCGCATACAGCAAGCCGGCGGATATATATCCGTAAATACTTCAGGAAATACAGTAGATGGCAACGCCACACCTATCAATAAACACGCGGCCGACGAGGCCATGGATGCCGCCACCTGTATTGGCTGTGGTGCCTGCGTTGCCGCTTGTAAGAATGCCAGTGCCATGCTCTTTACCTCGGCAAAAGTTTCTCAATTCGCCTTATTGCCCCAAGGACGCATTGAAGCCGTTGACCGGGTCCAAAATATGGTTCGCCAAATGGATTTGGAAGGCTTTGGCAATTGTACCAATACAGGCGCCTGTGAAGTGGAATGTCCCAAGGGGATATCTTTGGAGAATATTGCCCGAATGAACCGGGAGTATTTGAGTGCTACCACCAAAGGATAGCGTTTTTATACCCATCGCATTGCTTTCCTCTGGATTACATCACGAATTTAAATGACTACTACCATCGCGGTTTAATGCCTGGGGCATATGGGAATTTTAAGGATTTGTAATATTCCAAAGTCTGTTCTGGTGATTCTACCCCCAACGGCAACTCCTTTTTTGAAAAGGTTTGAAAATAGAGCAAGCAGGCATTTCGCCACCATTTTGATTCCTTAAGCTGTATGTTGAGAAGCATTTTTACCTCCTTGTGCCTACTTTCGGAAACATAGGGTATCATCTGATCCCAAGTGGCTATCATTTCTTTGACCTCATCAACGCCGTGCTGATATTTTAAAGCGATTCCCTCCCATAAGGTATGCCCGTTCTTGAGTTTATAATCCCAGGAAAGATGATGGAACCATAATAGATATTCA
>JALHST010000013.1 GCA_022865355.1 Maribacter sp.
CATACCAAAGGAATTAGGGTCATCGATGGATTTGGTAATGCTTTTTATTTTACCTGAATCAATGACGACTTGGCGTTTTTCGAGGATTTTACCGTTACGAACATCAACAATATTTACATTTTGAATGAGGATGTTTGTTGGGTCGATTTTCTGTCGGGAGCTATCACAAGCAATTAGCAAACCAACGATAAAAAGAATCTTATAGGTTTTCATTTTTGAATGATTACTTCTGTATAGACAAGGATAAGATATGTTGAAGCCGTTGCTTATTGTAAATCGAGTCTCCCTTGATGACGGCGTAAATCTTTTCGGTATTCCCTATTTTTTCCAATGGATTGGCATCCAAGATTACCAAGTCAGATACTTTCCCTATGGCAATCGTACCAAAATCGCTCTCTTTTTGCAGAAATTTGGCGCCGTTGTAGGCTGAGGTCCTTAGTGCTTCTAAGGGCGAAATGCCAGCATCGACCATTGCCTTCAATTCTTTATGCAAGGAAATTCCCGGATATATATAAGAGTTGAAGGCCCCACAGTCTGAGCCCGCTAAAAGTCCGACATGGGCCTCGTTCAAACGCTTCGCCAAAATACCGAAGAGCGTATCGAGGGCTTTTCGGTCAGCGATTGCTTTTTTTGAAGAATTCCTGGCCCGGTTAATACGACCTTGATAGGTTTTAATCACTCCACTGCCCATATATTGTAGGTAGGGGTCCCCGTCATGCGAAACCGCATCTAAATAGCTTAGGGTTTTTCCGATATAAAGCGTAGGGACGACGTATACGTTATTGGCCTTCAAATCTTCAAAAGTACGCCTGGCCACCGAATCTTGGTAACTGGCCATTAGTAAAGGCATGGCATCCCAAAAACCGATTTTTTTATCTATGAGTTGCTGCGTGATTTCATCCTCTTTTGAAGAACAACCTTTCATAACGTAATAAAGATGTTCGATCGCATCGATCCCTGCGCCTATGGTTTCTTCGAGCGTAACTGTAAAAGGCATATGACCGGAAGTGATCAAGCCACGATTTTCTGCCTCCGAAATCGTCTTCAAATAATTCTCCCCAGATATTTGACTATCATAGAGCTTCACAAAATCTACCGGAATGTTTTGCAGGGAATCCAACGCCTTAAAAATATCTTCATCGTTTTGTACTTCCAAAGAACCTGCCCAAGTAGCATGGGGGCCATCTATTTTTGGTCCAGAGGAAAAGATCGTGGGGCCAATCAATTGATTGTCGGTTATTTGCCGCTTCCACTCCATAACGGAAGGTGTTAGATCTCCGCCTGCATCCCGGACTGTAGTGATGCCATTTGCCAAAAAAAGCTTCAGGAAATTTTTGTTGGCTTGGATCAAGCTATCACCCCCGCGAAAGTGCACATGATTATCCCAGAAGCCGGGTAAAATGAATTTTCCGGCCGCATCAAGACGTACTTTAGATTTTGGGGAAGTGCCAGAGACATGAGGTGAAATTTTTTGAATCCTTCCATTGGAAATAAAAATATCCTCTTGCAATAGGGTGCCTTTTTCAAGGTCGATAATCTGAGCGTTTTGTATGAGGATATCATAGATTTCGGTAGGTCCTCCTGAGGTACATCCCAAAACCACCAGAAGTAGCATCGGAAAGCCGATTTTTCTAAATTTATTAATTAACATTTTTATTGGAATAAGTAGGTGGTAAGGTAAAAATAATTAGCGATTGATGAACTTTCGCAAGCCAATAAAAGCGAAAATCAATAGTGTATACCCTATGAAGAAAGGTATGATGTACTCTTTGTAACCCACTACCAAAAAGAGGCCGATGAGCAGTAACTGAAATCCCAATCCAAAAATCGATACGAGGGTCATGAACCAATTTGGCAAATAAGAGCTTTTTATGGCTTGTGGGTCAATTCTATAAATAATTTTGTCAAATACCCCGTAGCATGCGTGATAGATGGTAAACAGCCGGGTTACATTTTGTTGCTTTTCGTTTTCAAAGGCCATAGGTGCGTGGTCCTCAAAAATACGGCTCGTTGTATCCCCGTCGTATTT
Organism: Maribacter sp.; assembly: GCA_022865355.1. Taxonomy (GTDB): domain Bacteria; phylum Bacteroidota; class Bacteroidia; order Flavobacteriales; family Flavobacteriaceae; genus JALHST01. Next base: position 2,030 of record JALHST010000013.1, read on the forward strand.
ATTCCTGAGGATTACATAGTAATAATTGTACAGGGTGCCTTGAAGTTGTATGCCAAAAAAAGCAAATAGTGTCATGATAATTGAATGGTGGGTGATATGACCAATAGCGAATAGAATTCCAAGGTTCAGCATAAAATCGAAAATAGAGTCCAGATAGCGACCCGTATAGGAAGGGGTCTGTTTCACTCTGGCGAGTTCCCCATCGGCGGCATCCAAGATTGATTTTAGAATGAGAAAGAAGGCTACCACCCAATAGCTGTGGTTCAGGATACCCACAATGGCCAACATGCCAGCTACGAGAAAACAATACGTCAAATCGACTGGAGTAAGCGAGGTATTTCTTAAGGATTTAGCAATCTTCACGGCGATTGGCCTGCCATAATCGGATAGATCAAAAAACTGATTTTCCTTGGGTAATTTTGACATTTAGAACTGGCAACGAAAAGAAAAATCGGGAACGGAAACACGATGGCCCGATACACTATTCATTACGAATCGCAAATATAAGGCTATCTGAGGTAGTAAAATACGTATCTCGTGTTGCGTGGTTTAATATTTTCCTTACAAAGACTAACAATTTCGGCAATCCGAGTTTGACGGGTTTCGGCCCTTTTTGCCTGATTTAACCAATAAAAATAGCTTTTACGTTGCCCTCTCGTGAACTTCTGAAAATTTTCAAAAGCGATTTTATCAAAATCGAAAGCCTTTTGGAGGTCTTCGGGAACTACTCCTTTTTCAACGGCGTCCAAGGCAGTCCATGAACCATTTTTTTTGGCTTCCTGTATCTTCTTTAAACCGCTTTCATGCATCACGTCTTTTGCCGTGAGCTCTTTGATATGGTCTTTGTTGACTTTGCTCCAGGCACTTTTTGGTTTGCGGGGGCAAAAATACTGTTTGCGTTTGCCATCCCCGATACTCTTGACGGTGCTATCAATCTACCCATAACAAATCGCTACACGCAACGCTTCTTCCCATCGCATGCTTTCATTTTCATGGGCGACGGCATAAAAAATTAAATAAACACCTTTTGCGATGCAGTGATTTTCTGCAAGCCATGCAAGCCAATCCGCATCATTTTTAAAGTACTGTTCGGTGATTTCGCCCACTATCGAATATATGTATTAATTAGATCGGTAAACGATGCATTTGATTAGGAAATTAACAGTTTCATAGTGTATATTTGGGCCTGCCAAAAATTAAATATAATATTTTCGCGATTATTTGACATACCATGAGCAAAGTAGGCCCATACGTTGAAACCAAATTAAATTTTACAGACCAAAAATTAATAAATCAAAACGAATGAAAAAAGTATTACTGACTATGGCCTTGATTGTGGGACTCCTTATCAGTTCATGTGGAAATAAAAGAGAAGGAAAACCCAAAGTACTCGTCTTTTCCAATACTTTGGGTTTTAAACATGCTTCAATACCTGTAGGTATCCAAGCGATTCAAAAATTGGGTGTAGAAAACGGATTTGAAGTCGATACTACCAAAAATGCCGACATATTCAATGATGAAAACCTCAAACAATATTCAGCAATTATTTTTTTGAGCACTACGGGAAATATCCTGAATGCCAAGGAAGAGGCGGCTTTTGAACGATACATTCAGGCCGGAGGTGGTTTTGTGGGGATACATGCCGCAGCTGATACCGAATATGATTGGGGTTGGTACAATAGGTTGGTCGGGGCACAATTCCTGAGCCACCCATCGGGCACTCCGGAAGCCGACTTTATCGTCAAGGACAGAACTTTTGGGGCCACGAATTTTTTTACTGACAGTGTTTGGCATCGTAAAGACGAACTTTACAATTATAAAAATATCTATCCAAAGATAAATGTCTTGATGACGCTTGACGAGTCTTCATATGAAGGCGGTAAGAACGGGGATTTTCATCCAATTGCCTGGTACCATGATTTTGACGGGGGAAGGGCATTTTATACCGGGGCAGGCCACACTGACGAGAGCTATACCGAAGATTTGTTTTTGAAACATTTGTTGGGTGGCATTGAATATGCCATCGGAAAAAATGAAAATCTTGACTATAGTAAGGCCACCAGCCAAATTCCTCCCGATGCCAATCGCTTTACGAAAGTACCTTTAGTTGGCGGTGAATTCTTTGAACCTACCGAAATGACTATTCTTCCCAACAATGATGTACTCATTGCCCAACGCAGGGGTGAAATAATGCTATACGATGCCGCCACCAAAGAAATGAAGCAGGTCGCCCTATTAGATGTGTATTATAAAACTTTGAACACACCTGGGGTGAATGCCGAGGAGGGAGTGATGGGCCTTCAAAAAGACCCTGATTACGCCAAAAATAATTGGATCTATGTCTATTACGCCCCGACAGGCGATACATGGGTCAACCGATTGTCACGTTTTAAATTTAAGGACGGGGTCTTTGATACGAGCTCCGAACAGGTGATTTTGGATGTGGCAAGTCAACGTGAAATTTGTTGTCATACGGGCGGTTCGATTGCCTTCGGCCCGGATAATTTATTGTATTTATCCACTGGTGACAACTCGACACCGTTTAATGAAAAAGACCAGAAATATGTGAACAACGGGTATGCCCCTCTGAACGATGCTCCAGGACATGAGCAATTCGATGCACGGCGTTCTTCAGGGAATACGAACGATCTTCGAGGTAAAATACTTCGTATCAAAGTAAAGGAAGACGGTTCATATGAGATTCCCCAGGGAAATCTTTTCGCCGTAGGTACGGCTAAAACGCGTCCTGAAATCTATACCATGGGGCATCGCAATCCGTATCGAATTTCGGTGGATCCGAAAAACGGACATTTATTCTGGGGCGAAGTGGGTCCAGATGCACCGAATGATTCATTGGATACGAGAGGCCCAAGGGGGTACGATGAAATGAACCTTGCCCTCAAAGCAGGTAATTTTGGATGGCCTTTGTTTATTGGCAACAACTATCCATATCATACATACAATTATGAAACTGGGGAGGTTGGGGAAATTTTTGACCCGGCCAAGCCTATAAATGATTCTAGGAACAATACGGGATTGCGGGAATTACCGCCGACAACCCCTGCTTATATATACTATCCCTACGCAGAAACGCCGCTGTTTCCTCAGGTCGGGACTGGAGGACGAAATGCCATGGCGGGTCCGACCTATTATTCCGATATGTATCCTAATGGGGGTAGCCTGCCCGGCTATTATAATGGGAAGACCATCATCTACGAGTGGATGCGTGGTTGGATGATGGCCGTAACCCTTTTTGACGATGATACGTTCAATAAAATGGAACCTTTCGCCTCCGATATCAAATTGAACAATTTGATCGATATGGAAATGGGTCCCGATGGTAGGGTCTATCTCTTGGAATATGGCAGTGGATGGTTTACCAAAAACGATGATTCCGGTTTAAGCTATATTGAATTCAACAGTGGAAATAGACCACCGGTCATTGATAATATGATCGTCGACAAGGATACTGGAAAGCTTCCCTTGACCGTAACGGCCAAAGTTGTGGCCAATGACTTGGAGGGTGATGCCGTTACCTATTTGTGGGATATGGGAAATGGGGAAACCAAAGAGACCACTATTCCCGAAGTAACGTATACCTATAGCAATCCCGGGGAATATAAATTATCGGTCGACGTGAAGGACAACCAGGGCGCTGGCGCAAAAAGTAATCCTGTCGCGATCGTGGCTGGAAATTCGCGTCCTGAAATCGCAATCGATCTTGAAGGAGGTAATTCTTCCTTTTTTATCGCCGGTGCACCGATCAAGTATAAAGTTGTGGTTACCGACCCGGATGGTAATGGGGATATTGACCCGAATAATGTATTCGTTTCCGTTGATTATATGGAGGGAATGGATCAAGTAAACCAATCGATGGGGCACCAACAAGTTTCTGCAGTGGTAACCGGAAAAGCATTGACCCAAGGTATGGACTGCAAGGCTTGTCATAAGGAAGCCGAAAAATCAATAGGGCCAAGCTTTCTTCAAATCGCTGAAAAGTATAAGGGCGATAGAAGGGCAACAGGTTATTTGCAAAAGAAAATCGTCTCTGGGGGTTCAGGTGTTTGGGGAGAGGTAGCCATGGCCGCCCATCCTAATATCTCCGATGATGAAACACGTCAAATCGTAACCTACATACGATCATTGGCAGATACAAGGGCAAAACAAAAATCCTTGCCAGAAGCGGGGAGCATTATGCCCAATCCATCCCCGAGTGACAATGTCATCGTATTGACGGCCAGCTATACCGATAAGGGTGTTGAGGGCGTACGCCCATTGACGGGGGTCAAATCGCTCGCTTTACAAGGTAGTACGGTCCCATTTTCACCTACTACAAAGTCGGAGGGCTTTACGGCAGTTTCTTTTGGGGGGATGGATCTTTTAGTATTACCGGCCAGCCAGGGTTGGTTCGTCTTAGAGAATATCGACCTGAAAGGCGTGACCTCGGCAATAATAACAGCGATGTGGCAAGCTGCCCCGACCGTAGGTCTCGATTTCGAAATGCATTTGAACGCACCCGATGGCGAGTTATTAGGTAGCGGTAGTATGCCCGTTCCGTCCCCAGGGCAGCCCGGTGGACAGGTCACGATAAATTTGAACAAGCCTATCGATGTCAAGGCCAAGGAACTCTATTTTGTCTATAAGCCACGGGATGGGGAAACACCTGAACAAATGGCTTTCTTGAACGTGAAGTTTAACGGCAAAAATTAAAAAGATACCGTATCTGAAGACCAAATAGTACAATAGATTTGAATACCTTATTGTTGTTAGCTTCTCGTGGCTTTATGCAATTAAAAAAGCAAACCCCTTTTTTCTTAGAAAAAAGGGGTTATTTGTGAACCTAATTTTGGACGTTTTTTCAGCTATTCACGGAATGCGGCATTATTCTATATTCAAGGGCACAAAAGTGCTTGAAATTATTTTACGGTCCTCAACTTCGTATACCGTAAACCCCGAATGTACTTTGAAACCATTGTAATCAAATACGTTTGGTCGGGTAATGGCCGATGTTTGGGCAAATTTGGTTTTGGTACCAAGCACTATGCCCTCTTGGGCTGCATGGTAATGACCCGCTAAAGCTAGTGGATAGGGACGATCTCCGATGCGATTTTGAACTTGCTTGAAATTATACACAAGATGTCTATGATGCAAAACATGGTTTTGCATAAGCAATTGAGGCCCATAAAAGGGATCAGATTCAAAATCCTGAAACGAAAATCCTGGGGACACAAAAGGAATATGATTAAAGGTGATTATCGGCGTTTCCTTCGGGATGCTCCTTAGGTCGTTCTCAAGCCATTTTAATTGCAACGAATCAACTCCTCCGAAATAGTATAGATTTTGAAAGTCGAGCGCATCTATTGAAATAAAATGAAGGCCCCCATAATTGAATGAATAGTAATCGGGCCCAAGAAACTTGCGGTACATTTTTTTGCCGTATAATGGATGATCACTACTAACCAATGATTTATCCCTTTCTATACCAAATAGTTCATGGTTCCCGACACAACTATACACGGGGACGTTAAATTTATTTATTTCCTCGGTGTACATTCTGAAGTAATTACTTGCAATAGTTTCGTTAACGCGCAGGGCATCTCGGATCAAGTCGCCTGTAATGATAATAAAAGCGGGCCCGATCGAATCTGACAGTTGCCTAAATCTTTCCATGCGCGGTAGATTAAGCGAATCGATATGCGTGTCGGAGGCATGAATGAACTTGAAACGCCTGGGTATTTTTGTTTTTTGGACCGGAAAAAGCATTTCCGATGCTTTTGTATAATAATATTGCCCTTGATAGCCCGTAGGCATTGAAATAAATACATAGGGGAAGTCATCTGATCCTTCTAAATAAAATGCCCCGCTACTATCGGTATTTGCAGTATTTTGTTGATCGGATACTGTGACATTCGAGATCCCAATTTCACCAGGATCCTTCATTCCATTGCCATTGCGGTCTTCAAAAACGAATCCCTTGGTCATATGAATTTGTGCATGCAGTGAAAGACTGACAAGACCTACCAACCAGAAGAATAAAAATATGGGGGCTTTCGTTGTTTTTTTGATACCGACTTTATTCATCAAAGGAACTATTGTAAATGTTATTTATTGAGTAGTATGGACATCGATATAAAAATTCCGGTCGACGTTCAAGGTCGCTAAATTACCTTTGATCGACTTTGATTGCCATTCCCAGGTCGGAGTAATCCAATAGGGCCGGTCGTCGATAAAGATACGAAGCGGCATTTTAAACCCTTCAACGATATTGGTATAGCGATAGTTTACCGTATTGCCGTCGATTTTGTACTCCAATACCGGAATCATAATGGTTCGCAAATATTGCTCGAAAACTGATTTTAGATCCAATCCAGATTTTTCTGAAATATAATTTTCAATTTGCTGAGTAGTCACGGTCTGATGATAAAAATCCTTGTTTAGTCCCCTAAGAATTAACCGCCATTTTTCATCGTCGTCGACCAATTGTCGAATGGTATGAAGCATATTCGAGCCCTTATAATACATATCACCGGAGCCTTCATTATTCACGTTATACGTGCCGATGATCGGCCGGTCGTTGCGAATGTTTTGGCGCAGCCCAATCACATAGTCTTCCGCGGCTTTTTTTCCAAAATGATAATCGAGGTACAAATTTTCGGAGTAGGAGGTAAAGCCTTCGTGGACCCACATATCGGCGATGTCCTTATAGGTAATATTATTGGCAAACCATTCGTGTCCTGACTCGTGGATGATTATAAAATCAAATTTTAGTCCCCAGCCAGTACCAGAAAGATCTCGGCCTAAATAGCCCTTTTTAAAATGATTCCCGTAAGTGATCGAGCTTTGGTGTTCCATGCCAAGATAGGGTACTTGAACCAGTTTATAGCCATCCTCGTAAAATGGGTAGGGTCCGAACCAGTATTCAAAGGCCTCCATCATCAAGGGGGCGTCCTTAAAATGTTCCTTGGCCTTTTCCAGATCATCCTTCAAGACATAATAGTCCATATCCAACGTCCCTTTTTCACCGCTATATTTTTCGCCAAAATGAACATAATCGCCAATGTTCACGTTCACGCCATAATTATTTATGGGATTGCTAACATACCAATCATAGGTCGTGGTATTTGAATACTCTTGAACATTTCGCAACCGGCCATTGGAAACATCCATCAAACCTTTGGGGACCGTTACGCTAATGGCCATGCTATCTACTTCGTCATACATGTGGTCTTTATTGGGCCACCACACACTGGCACCAAGCCCTTGACAGGAGGTAGCCACAAATGGATTACCTTGGGCGTCTTCGGCCCAGGAAAATCCGCCGTCCCAAGGGGCACGGACCGCCTCTTTTGGGTGGCCGGAATAGTAAACGACAATTTCATTAGTAGCTCCTTTTCGTTGCTTTTTTTGCAGTTGAACAAAATGGGCATTACCCTGGTCGCTGATTTTCAATACTTTGCCATCCTGAGTAACGCTTTGTATTTTTAAGGGAGGTTGCAGATCGATCTGCATGACCTCGTTTTCTTCGAGCACTTTATAGCGAATCGTATTACTGCCCGAAATGAACTTTTCATCGGGTTTGACTTCAACGTTCAGGTCGTAATACGTAAGGTCCCACCAAGCCCGTTCAGGGGTGATACTGCCCCGAAGGGTATCCTGTTCGGTAAAAGTCTGGCAAAATGCCGATGTAGTCAACGTAAATAACAATATGGAATAAATAGTTTTCATTCAAATGAAATTAGCGGATACAAGTTTTACAATTAATGTTTAGAACGGGAAAATACCACTAGTAAAATTTAGAAGCACATAATTTGATCCGGAATTGAATGTCGTTATTTGGCTTTTAACGCAGTATGGCATTCGGAAAGACCACCGGACTTTCATGTCCGTTGGCACCTACGGCCGCAATTCCAAAAAAGAAATTATCAATAACGATGCCATCCAAGGTGAATTGCGTCACATCACCTACATAGCGGCTATTGTCCCAAGTAGGGGAGGTGGTGTCGCGCCAATAGATTTTATACCCTACGGCACCATCTACCTTACTCCATTCGAATTTGGCGGAAGGGGCTACGATGCCGCCGATCCTAACTTCCTTTGGGGCGGGGGGTGACCAGGCTATGGAAGCCAGGTTTATGGCATTTACCGCGGTGAGTTTTTTGGCATAGTCAAAATTTACATGTTCTAATTTATCCCCATATTCAACTCCGTCTTCCATGCGTATATCCTGATGCTGTTGGGTGTAGTTTTCATGGGCCTCCATGATTCGAATACCCGGAAACCCGGCATCATTAAAGGGCCGGTGGTGGCCTCCACGACCAAAGCGATCTAAGCGATAGATCATCATGGGGTTCATTTCGGGCATATAGGTTTTGGTGGTTTTATGCACATAACGAGCCAATTGTCTTGAAATGCCATCGACCTCTCCGCCATAAAAACGTCTGGCCATGCGCTCCTTCTCGGTCTCGGTCGGAGGAACCGGTTCGGAGAATATTCTAAAATCTACATTGCTAATAATACCATCTACTCCGGTAATATTGCCGATCATATCGTTATTAAGAATACCAATGATTTCCCAACCTTTATCCTTGGCATAGGCGGCCAATCCTTTACCTCCAAACAAACCTTGTTCCTCCCCCGAAAGCCCTACATAGATGATGCTGTTTTCGAATTGGTATTTTGATAATACCCTGGCTGCTTCCAACGTACCGGCCATCCCGCTGGCATTGTCATTGGCCCCGGGCGAATCGGATGTAAAGTTTGCCGGATCGCTGACCCGCGAATCGATATCCCCGCTCATAATGATAAAACGGTTCGGATACTTCGTTCCACGTTGCATGGCAACCACATTCACTACCCATACGTCGTGTACGATTCGCTCATTTTCACCCTTTTTTACTAAATCTTTTTGATAGAAAACGTCAAGACATCCATTACAGGAGGCTGAGGTCTTTTCAAATTCTGATTTTATCCACCGCCGCGCAGCCCCAATACCGCGGGTTTGTGACACCGTATCGCTTAATGTATGGCGCGTGCCAAAATTCACGAGTTGGGTTACGTCCGCTTGGATCCGCTCCGCAGAAACAGCCTTTATGATGTCATAGATACGGCCATCGGTCTGTGAAAAAGTCACTGAAGTGGTTAAAATGTAGAGGAGGATGTATATTTTTCTCATATTTGAATACCATAAAAAGTTACTTCGGCAATCTTACAGTTTTATTTCATAAATGACAACATCTAAGGTCTTTTTTAGCCTCATGATATGTATAAGTTCATGAATTGCCCAAATTTATATGGTCATCCTAATCCAGATTATAACCTCCAAAGCTTGGTTTGGCCTAATCGAACCTAACTTGGGTTCCCATAGGTATTAGCCAAGTGTCACTTATCCTATCTTTAGAAATATTTAAACTTCTCCAGCGCCATTTTGCGACCATAAGATAGCTTTCTTTTAAAGGCATGTTTCATAGGGTACAGAAAACGATTTTAGGGAACTTCGTCAACCACGATGGCCATATGTTTTCCATCCGGACTTACGGCCATTCTTGAGATTGTTTTAATATCCTTTTCGGTAAAACTGTGAAATACGTTGGGTTTTCGGTTTTGGGTCGGACTAAATGCTACAATCTGCTGTTGGCTGGGCATTAAAATAGTACCATCCGATAACCAACACATATCCTCGATCTGTGGCAGTGTAATTAGTATATCCTGCGATGATCCCGTCTTTGGGTCCAAAGACCGTATTGTCCAATTTTGGTTCTCTTTGCTAATATAGCTTACCAAAGACGTATTTGGAATTTTATGCAAAGACCTACCAACATTTTTGGCGACCGTGGTATTGGTCTTATTCTTTACATCGGAAACTACCAAGTCCATTCGATTCCCGACCAGTACCGTACAAACCAGTATATCGTCATCGTACCAAACATGATACCCTACTTTTAAATCTTTTATAAGTTCAGTATATGCGCCCGTAGAAATATCATACCGATATAAGCGCTGCAGTCCCGCGGTGTCTAGTCGAATGGCACTGAGGGCATTCTTTTTGGGAATTTTCAATGGCGAATACTCACTACCTACGGCCGTATCGGTAATCCAAGTCGTCTTATGACTTTTTATCGAATACACGGCAATATCAGTTTGTTTGTTCCGAGTCGATGAAAATAAAATGGAATCAGTATCGAGGAAAGCAGGCTGATTGTCATATCCAATATTATTTGAAATATTTCTTGCGTTCACCAACTGAAGGCTTCCATTTTCGGAGATAATGTCTAGAAGATAGACTTCGGTATTGGTTTGGGACCATATAAAGTGGGCCATACACAAAAACAGCAAGTTCGTAAAGCGGCTCATTGTCGGGCTAAAGAATTGATTCATAGTTTAAATGTACTGAGATTCGAACGAAACAAGATTTGATTTCAATAGAAAACATTTGTCGGCTACACCGTCATCATATTTTTGATGATTTCCTTAGCTTTCTGTTGTATTTTCTCCAGCAAAAGTTGAAGATGATCTCCGGTCGTAAACGGATTCATAATGGTCGTTCGCAAGTAATGAATTCCCTTGATCTGGGTTTGAACGATGTAAAATTCCCCCGCTTCCAAAAGTTTTTGACGAATGTTTGCGTTGAGCGAATTCAAGGTGTCGAGCGACATTGCCATATCTACATAGCGAAAGCAAACTATATTGCATTGCGGTTTGGTAGCCAATTCGAAATGTGGATTTTGTTGGATGATCGCGCCGAAAGTTTTTCCCATATCGTACAATTGCGATACATATTCATCAAAAATACCTTCTCCATAGATTTTCAATATCGTATACCAATGAATGCTCATCATGGTCTTAGTGCACTCAAAAGTACGTTTGGCTAAGTTATACCAGTCTTCATCCTCGGATTGCCCCAATAGGTAATCGGCTTTTTGGCTAAAGGTAGCATATGATTGGTTGCCATTCTTAAAGAGCAAGGCCGTCGTTATAGCAGGCAGCATCATCATTTTGTGCCCATCGATGACAACGCTATCTGCAAGTGAGATACCGCTAACCGTATGCCTATATTTTTTTGAAAAAATGGCAGCGCCTCCGTGTGCTCCATCAACATGAAACCAGAGATTGTGTTTTTTGGCGAATTTTCCCAAAGCTTGCAGATCATCGTAGGAACCGGTAGCAGTACATGGTGCACTTCCAATGATAGCGAAAATCTCGATTCCGTTTGTGCTTGCGGTATTGAACCGTGCCTCCAACTCAGAGGTATCTATTGAAAAATCGGCTTTAACAGGAATCTTGATAATCCCTTTCTCACCGAATCCCATGATTCGGGCAGCCCTATCTATACAATAATGGGCCTCCTCACTGACCATGATGCCCAATGGCTTGCCACTGCCTTCCTTCCAAATATTTTCCGATGCCTTTGCTTTTCGGGCAGAAAGTAAGGCGGTCAAATTCGCCAAGGTACCTCCCGAGGTAAGGAACCCCCTAGAAGTATCGGTATATCCCAGCTTTTTGCAAAGCATTTCAGTGACTACTCGTTCGATGGCCGAAGGGGCCATTCCCATTTCATAAACGGCCATGCCGTTGTTCAACAAAGAACCTATCATCCCTGTTAGTGCCGTGATAGGTGCTGTAGGCGTGATCTGATGGCCGATACATTTCGGATTATGAACATGGGTGGTACGTTCCAGGATGTTTGAAAATAAGGAACTTTCGTTCCCGTTTATTAAAAATTCGGTCCATAGGGCATATTCGGCCTCGGGTAATTTCCAATCGATGGTCTTCTCGGCGCCCCCACTTAGTTTTTCCTTCAAATGATCTGCAAGTACGTCGATTAGTAAATGGCCTCGTTTCCGAAAGTCTTCTGGGGAGTAGGCCGCAGTTAAAAGTGGGTTCTTCATAAAGTAAATGTAATAGCTATTTGGGATTGCGCCAAGGGTTTGTCTTCGGAAATAGGTTAAACAAGTCAACCTCCGATTGAAAAAAGGGGAAGGCGACTTTGATACATCTACATAAAAAAACCGTCCCCATTGGAACGGTTTATGTAAAAGTCGCAAATAGATTGCCTTAGATTAGTCAAAAGTATACCCATTATCGGCGGCCACTTTATTTGCGATTTGGGTTCGAAGAGCGGCAACATTGGGGTTATTGTTATATTTTGTAAATCGTTTCAAGCCCATCAGCATCATGCGCTGCTCATCGCCTTCGGCAAAGGAAATAATGGCTTCCTTACCTTTTTGAATAATGGTTTCAGTGGCATTGTATAAGTACAATCTGGCCATAGCGATTTGTATCGCTTGTTGGTCCTCACCGAAACGTTTTGCATTTTTTTCGGTTCTAAGAATGGTGCTTTCGACCATATACACCTCTATGAGGATATCGGCCGCGGCGAGCATCAATTGTTGGTGTTTTTCCAATTCCTGACCAAATTTTTGGACAGCACTTCCGGCGACCATTAGGAATACTTTTTTCAACCGAGCCAGCAGATCTTTCTCCTCAGCAAAAAGTTCGGAAAAATCCGGAGTATCGAAAGAAGGAATACCCATTAATTCCTCCCCAACCCGGGTAGCAGGACCCAATAAATCCACATGGCCCTTCATAGCCTTTTTCACAAGCATTCCCACGCTAAGCATTCTATTAATTTCATTGGTACCTTCATAAATTCGAGCGATCCGTGCGTCACGCCAGGCTTTTTCCATAGGAGCATCGGCACTGAAGCCCATACCACCAAAAATCTGGATGCCTTCATCCGTTGTGTTCTGTAGATCTTCTGACACGGCCACTTTAAGGATCGAACATTCAATGGCATATTCTTCGACGCCTTTCAACTCAGCCTCCTGGTGTAGGTTGCCCGCAGCTTCCCGGAGCGCTATCCTATCCTCGATATTTTTTGCGGCGCGATAACAAGCCGCTTCACCGGCATAGGCATTGGTGGCCATAGTGGCTATTTTAGCTTTTATAGCCCCAAAATTAATGATAGGGGTCTTAAATTGAATGCGTTCGTTGGCATACTTCACGGCTTCGGTAACCACACGGCGTTGCGCATCCAGACAGGCAGCTGCAAGCTTTATTCGTCCGATATTCAGTGCGTTCATGGCAATTTTGAAGCCGTTGCCCCTTTCGGACAACATGTTCTCGACCGGAACCTTGGTGTCGGTAAAGAAAACCTGTCGTGTGGAGGACGAATGAATTCCCAATTTCTTTTCCTCTTCCCCAAATGTGATGCCATTTTTCGGATCATTCTCCACGATAAAGCCCGTAATATTCTGGTCGTTTTCGATCCGGGCGAAAACGATGAACATATTACAGAAGCCGGCGTTGGAAATCCACATTTTTTGGCCCGAAATGGTGTAAAATTTGCCATCTTTTGACAAAACCGCCTTGGTCTTGCCCGAGTTTGCATCAGACCCAGCACCGGGTTCGGTCAAACAATAGGCTCCGAACCATTCACCAGTGGCCAGTTTTGGGACATATTTTTTCTTTTGCTCTTCGGTTCCATATAATGTAATCGGCATGGTACCGATGCCCGTGTGGGCGCCAAAGGCAGTGCTAAAAGAACCCGTAACTCCTGAAATGTAGTCACACACCAACATGGTAGAGACAAAGCCCATGCCCATGCCACCATATGCTTCCGGTACCGCAATGCCTAAGAGTCCCAATTCACCCGCTTTGCGCATACATTCCTCGGTGTACTTATAATCTTTTTTCTCAAAACGTTCCCAATGCGCCCAAAGTTCGCGATTGGCGAACTCCTTGGTGCTGTCGCGCATCATTTTCTGTTCCTCCGTAAGGTCTTCAAGGGTAAACACGTCTTCACAGTTGGTTTCCTTGACGAGGAATTGGCCACCTCGTAGTAAATTATCTTTTTGTAAGGTTTCTGTGCTCATATTATCTGTATTAATTATTTAGTTGTAGGTATTGAGATGGCTTAGTGAAAATCTAGCCTGCGCAATACTAGCATCCCACATATTCTTAATTCAAAAATTCATATATCCCTGCCGCACCTTGGCCCGTGCCGACGCACATGGTAACAAGGCCGTATTTCCCCTGCATTTTGCGTTGCCGCATCTCATCAAATAGCTGAACGGAAAGTTTGGCACCTGTACATCCCAAGGGATGGCCTAAGGAAATGGCACCCCCGTTGACATTTACGATATCAGGGTTCAGTTTCAATTCCCGGATGACTGCGAGTGATTGTGACGCAAAAGCCTCATTCAACTCGATCAATTCAATCTGCTCTTTCTTGAGGCCAGCTTGTTTCAAAGCTTTCGGAACTGCTTTTACCGGACCGATGCCCATAATGCGCGGCTCCACGCCTGCTGCGGAATAGCTGACCAAACGGGCAATGGGTTCAAGTTTCAGTTCCTTCATCATTTCCTCGCTCATTACCAATACAAAGGCGGCACCATCGCTCATTTGGGAAGAATTACCGGCAGTAACACTTCCGCCCGCCGCGAATACTGGAACTAATTTGGCGAGCGCCTGCAAACTGGTATCCTCTCGGGGTCCTTCATCTTTTGTTACCGTATATTTTTTGGATGCCTTTTTCCCATTTTCATCAACAAAGATTTGTTCGACCTCAATCGGGACTATTTGGGCCTGAAAACGATTTTCGGCTTGTGCCTTAAGCGCTTTGATATGCGAATTGTAAGCAAATTCATCTTGGTCTTCACGTGATACATGATATTCGTTCGCAACAGCCTCGGCGGTATTTCCCATGCCCCAGTAATAATCTTCATGGCCTGATTTGGCCAGGTCGTAGTTCAACTCTGGTTTGTACCCCGACATGGGCACACTGCTCATACTTTCCGCGCCACCTGCTATGATACAATCGGCCATGCCCGCCTGAATTTTTGCGGTTGCCATGGCGATGGTCTCGATTCCGGAAGAGCAAAAACGATTCACCGTTACCCCAGGTACATCGACGATTTCAAGGCCCATCAATGAAATGAGTCGACCCATATTTAGCCCTTGTGAACCTTCTGGCATCGCATTTCCAACAATAACATCATCGATGCGTTTTTTATCTAAATCGGGTAATTCCTTTAGCATGAATTTGATGGTTTCTGCGGCCAATTCATCGGTGCGTTTAAATCGAAATACGCCTTTAGGCGCCTTCCCCACAGCCGTTCTATATCCTTTTACTATGTATGCCTGTTTTATCATGGTTAAATTGTTTTTTTTGAAGGAGATACTAGATGACTAGAGTCTAGTTTCTAAAATTTAATTCCTCAATGCTTTCCCGGTCTTTAGCATATGTTGTATTCTTTCCAAGGTTTTCTTCTCGGTACAGAGCGATAAAAAAGCTTCGCGCTCAAGATCTAATAAATACTGTTCATCGACCAAAGTCGGTTCAGAGAGATCTCCACCGGTCATTACATAGGCCAACTTATTCGCTATTTTTTTATCATGCGCACTTATATAATGGCTAGCTTCCATCGAATCGGTACCCACCAGAAATAATCCCAATGCCTGTTTCCCCAGCACCTTGATGTCCTTGCGCTTTATTGGCTGGGTATAGCCTTGTTCCGCCATTAGTTTGGCATGTGCCTTTGCCGTCGCAATTTGGCGATCTTTGTTGACCACAACGATATCCTTACCATGTTGTAAAATTCCCAGATCATAGGCTTCATAGGCCGAAGTTGAAACTTTGGCCGTACCGATGGTCAAGAAATATTCCCGAATAATATTCAATTCAACACCATTCTTATGGAAATTGTCCTGGGCCCGTACCGCAAATTCCTTAGAGCCCCCGCCTCCGGGAATGACCCCTACACCGAACTCGACCAACCCGATATAGGTCTCGGCCGCCGCTACGACCATATCGGCATGGAGCGACAATTCACAGCCTCCGCCTAAAGTCATCCCATGAGGTGCTGCTACTGTTGGGATAGCAGAATAGCGCATGCGCATCATGGTGTCCTGAAACATTTTAATTGCCATACTGAGCTCATCATATTCCTGTTCGACGGCCATCATAAATATCATTCCGATATTGGCACCCACTGAGAAATTGGCCGCTTGGTTGCCGACTACCAAACCTTGGAATTCTTTTTCAGCCAGATCGATGGCCTTGTTAAGTCCGGCCAAAACATCGCCACCGATGGTATTCATTTTAGACTGAAATTCTACATTCAATATGCCATCGCCCAGGTCTTCGACGACCACCCCACTATTTTTGAAGACTTCCTTCGACTTGCGAATGTTGTCCAATAGTATGAAAGCATCTTGCCCAGGAACTTTGACCATTGATTTTTTGGGGATGTCATAGTAATAGGTGGCGCCTTCCTTCACCACATAAAAAGAAGTAATCCCCGACGTTTTTAGTTGGGTTACCCAATCGGCCACTTGCAATCCTTCCGACTTGATAAGTTCCAACCCTTTTTCAAGGCCGATGGCATCCCAAATTTGAAAGGGTCCGTGTTCCCAACCAAAACCGGCCTTCATGGCATCATCAATTTTATATAGCTCGTCGGTTATTTCAGGAATTCGGTGGGATACGTAGGCAAAGAGGGCGGCAAAGCTTTTTCTGTAAAATTCCCCCGCTTTATCTTTTCCGCTGACCAGTATTTTAAAACGGTCAACCACCTGTTCAATCGGCTTGGTCAATTCAAGGGTTGCGAAACTTGCCTTTTTTGCGGAACGATATTCAAGGGTTCCCAAGTCTAAGGTCAAGATTTCGCTTTTGCCATTTTTATCGGTCACCTTTTTATAAAAACCTGCCCCGGTTTTGCTTCCCAGCCATTTATTTTCCATCATGGTTTTGATGAAATCGGGCAGCTTAAATAGTTCCAAGCGTTCATCATCCTTACAATTTTCATAGATTCCATTGGCCACATGAACTAGGGTATCAAGACCCACGACATCGACCGTTCTGAAGGTGGCCGATTTTGGCCGCCCAATGACGGGCCCTGTAAGTTTATCGACTTCCTCAACGGTCAACCCCATTTCTTTTACCATATGGAACAAGCTCTGAATGCTGAAAATACCGATTCGATTTCCAATAAAGGCTGGCGTATCTTTGGCAACTACCGAGGTCTTGCCTAAAAATTTCTCTCCATACCCATTCAAGAAATTCAGCACCTCCGTTGAGGTTTTCGGTCCTGGAATTATCTCGAATAACTTTAAATAGCGAGCTGGATTAAAAAAGTGGGTGCCGCAAAAATGCTTTTGGAAATCATCACTCCTTCCTTCTGACATAAATTTTATAGGGATGCCCGAGGTGTTCGAAGTAATTAGCGTGCCAGGGGTTCGATGCTTGTCAAGATTTTCGAAGACCATTTTTTTAATATCCAACCTTTCGACAACGACTTCAATGATCCAGTCTACCTTGCCGACTCTTGAAATGTCATCCTCGAGGTTTCCCGTAGTGATGCGTTGAGCGAATTTTTGATGATAAATGGGGGATGGCTTCGATTTCAGTGCCATCGTCAAGGAATCATTCACCAATCGGTTACGCACCGCCTTGTCCTGTAAAGTCAACCCTTTCGCTTTTTCCTTTTCATTGAGCTCACGTGGAACAATATCAAGTAACAAAACTTCCACGCCAATGTTCGCGAAGTGACAGGCAATGCCACTACCCATAATACCAGATCCGATTACTGCTACTTTTTTGATGTGCTTATTCATGTCCGTCGCGAAAATTAATTAGTTGTTATGCTTTTTGAATAGATACTTTTTTCTGAAATTAGTTGATTGATGTTTTCCAAAACTTCGAAAAAAATATGCAATTTGTCCTGGGTTACGCTCGCTTTTACGATATCGTTGAATTGAAGAACGGCATCCTTTGAATCTTTTCGCTTCTCCAACCCAAAATCGGTCAAGTGGATCAATACGCCTCTTCCATCATCCGGATTTGGCCTGCGCACGATCAATCCTTTTTCTTCCATACTTTTAAGAATTCTGGAAAGACTTGTGGCCTCCATACCCATTTTAGGACCTAGGGCCGTTGAAGGGGTACCAGTTTTAGGATCAATGCTCAACAGTGTAAATCCGACTGCCATGGTCGAATCGAATTTTTTGGCCTCTTCATTGTACATTCGCGCAACAGCCTGCCAAGTAGCCCTTAAGGCATAATCAATCGTTAGATCTTTCATAGGTAACTCTATTGTGTCAAATATATAAAAAAATACTATGCACGCATAATAAATTTATAATAATTCTCGAAATACTAGGAGCCAAAAGTGGGTTCAAAAAAGTTTAATGTTGGTAGATTTCGTTGTACAAGTCGATATACTTTTCCTTAATGACCTTACGGCGAAGTTTCATGGTAGGGGTCAAGTGGCCTTCATCAATACTCCATACATCGGGGGTGAGTCGAAATTCCTTGAGTTTTTCCCATTTGGCGAATTTTTCGTTGGCCAGATCCACTTCTTCCCGATATCGGGCCAATACTTTTTCGTTCTTCACCAATTCAGCAGTATTGGTTACCGCGATTTGATGGAGTTCGCACCAATTTTTTAGAAATTCAAAATCGGGTTGTATCAAGGCGGCCGGCATTTTTTCTCCTTCGCCGATGACCATGATCTGCTCGATAAATCGCGATTGTTTGAATCTATTTTCCAAGAGTTGCGGCGCAACATACTTGCCTCCCGAGGTCTTGAACATCTCTTTTTTACGGTCGGTTATCTTTAAGAAGCCATCCGAATCGATCTCTCCGATATCCCCCGTGAGAAAATAGCCATCTTTCATTACTTCCGCCGTTTTTTCGGGATCCTTGTAATAGCCCATCATTACTTGTGGTCCTTTTACGCATATTTCGCCATCTTCAGCAATCTTCACTTCGGTATGATCCAATAATTTGCCAACCGTTCCAATCTTAAAACCGCCATTGCGCATATCGTTTACCGACACTACAGGTGAGGTTTCTGTCAATCCGTAACCTTCCATAACGCCCATTTCGGCCGCATTGAAAATGCGCGCTAATCTGGGTTGTAACGCAGCGCTCCCCGAGGCAATTAATGCCAAGTTTCCTCCAAGGCCCTCCTTCCATTTGCTAAAAATCAGTTTTCGTGCCAGGGCTAATTTTTGCTCATACCACCAACCATTTTGTTGATAGGGTTCGTACTGAAGTCCGACTCCAACGGCCCAGAAAAACAATTTTTTCTTGATTCCGCTTAACTCGGTTCCTTTGGCAATAATCTTGTCATACACTTTTTCCAAGAGTCTGGGAACCGCCGTCATCACATGGGGTTTGACTTCCTTGATATAATCACTTACTTGATCGAGTGGCGCATAATATACCGTAACTCCGGCATATTGGTACAAATAAATCATCATGCGTTCATAAATGTGGCAAACCGGCAAAAAACTTAAACAGCTTACTTTCCCGTATTCGATTGGCAAGCGTTTTGAGCTTTCAATGGCGTTGCTCACGACATTGCTATGCGATAACATTACGCCTTTTGGTTTCCCCGTTGTACCCGAAGTATATATCAAGGTGGCTAAATCCTCGGGTTTAACCGCCGCTTTTAATGTATCGACCTCAATTTGATTTGATTCATCGGCTCCCAGTTCTAGAACCTCACGCCAATTCTTGCAATCAACTACTTGGTCAAAGGAATAGACCTCCTTTAAAGAGGGGACCATATTGCGAACGGCCTTAACCTTATCAAAAACCTCTTGACCTGAAACAAAGCAATAGCTACATTCCGAATGATTGAGCACATAGGCATATTCTTCCTCTGAAATGGTAGGGTAGATGGGAACATTCTGAGCCCCTAACTGTAGGATGCCAATATCCATAATATTCCATTCGGTACGATTATTCGTCGATATAAGGGCAATCTTATCATTGGGCTTTACTCCTAGCCGCAGCAAGGCCCTACTAATCGTATTGGCCTTTCGTATATACTCTTTGGTAGAGGTCGCGACCCAAGTATCCCCATATTTCGTAACGAGTGATTTTTCAAGATTGAATTTTTCAAGTTGGTAATATGGAAAATCGAAAAGCCGGGTTATATTCTGCATAGCACAAAACTAAATGGTTATCGAAATATAGGAAAAAATTGTTTAGCCTTTGGGCTTTAAAGAACGATGCAGAAATATTTTGGAGCTCACCCCATAATGGGAAGCACGTATTAAAATCAGAATGATCTAACGCAGCCGAAAAAGCAACGTATCGCCTGGCAAGTATTATTGCGGCCCACCACCCACTTGATCAATCCATTCCCTCGCATTAATAAAGGCCTGTAACCAAGGGGAGACAGTATCCTTTCTATCTTTTGGATAGTAGGCCCAGTTCCAAGGAAAGATCGAACGTTCGATGTGCGGCATCGTAACTAAATGGCGACCGCTCGTATCAGATAGCATTGCGGTATTGTAGTCGCTGCCATTGGGGTTGGCCGGATACCCCTCATAGCCATATTTGGCAACGATATGATAATTTTTCTCCGATTGCGGCAATACAAACTTTCCTTCCCCGTGTGAAATCCATACTCCCAGGGTCGTGCCGGCTAAATTCGAGAGCATAACCGAATTGTTTTCCTGGATCTTTACCGACGTAAAATTGCTTTCGTGTTTGTGGGAATCATTGTAGGTCAATTTGCCATGTACCCTATGATCCGGATTGATAAGCTCCAATTCCATGAACAATTGACATCCATTACAAATACCTACTGATAAGGTATCCGGTCTATTAAAGAATTTCTTCAGGGCGGTATTGGCCTTTTCATTGTACTTGAATGCGCCCGCCCATCCTTTGGCGCTACCAAGCACATCGGAGTTCGAGAAACCACCTACGGCACCGATAAATTGAATATTTTCCAAGGTCTCACGGCCTGTAATCAAATCGGTCATGTGCACATCCTTGACATCGAAACCGGCCAGATACATGGCATGGGCCATTTCGCGCTCTGAATTGCTGCCTTTTTCCCTTAAAATCGCGGCTTTGGGTCGCACTTTGTTTCCGGTAGGTAATCGACGCCTTGGGTTGGGCGAAGTAAGGGCCATTTGTTCTGGATAAACAAATCGCAATGGCTGAACCTTATAGTTCTCAAACCGAATTTTCGCGAGCCCATTGGCCGTTTGTTTATCGTCTAATAAATACGAAGTCTTGAACCAGGTATCTCGCAAAGAAGCTATCTCAAGGCCCATTTCTACGGGGCCGTTCTTTATGGTGAGTGTTGCCTTGGGAATTGCCCGGCCTATTTTTTTAAAATCGATATGGGCCTGGGCCAAAACCTGTTCTACCGCAGTGTCCCGCGACTGAAAAACAATGCCGATATTCTCTGAGAAAAGTAGTTTTATGGTGTCAGATTCCCCGAGTAACGATACATCGAGTTCGGCTCCCAAATCGGTGTCGGCAAAGCACATTTCTAAAAGTGTAGTTATCAATCCGCCGGATGCGACGTCATGACCCGCAAGAATCTGATCTTCTTTGATCAATCCTTGAATGGTATCGAAAACAGACTTGAAATAGGCAGCATCCCGTATCGTTGGGGCTTCCCCCCCGATGGTATTCCGAATTTGAGCAAAAGACGACCCTCCAAGTTTATAGCTGTCTTTTGACAGATTGATGTAATATAGGGGGCCACCACTTTTTTGAAGGACCGGTTCGACTACTTTGGCGATCGCATCACAGTGTCCGGCAGCCGAAATAATAACCGTCCCAGGGGATAGTACCTCGCCGTCTGAATATTTCTGTTTCATCGATAAGGAATCCTTACCGGTCGGTACATTGATACCTAGTGCAATAGAAAAATCGGAAACCGCTTGAACGGCCGTATACAATCGGGCATCCTCCCCCTCATTCCGACAGGGCCACATCCAATTGGCCGAAAGGGAAACCGACTTCAAGCCTTCTTTCAGGGGTGCCCAAATAATATTGGTTAAAGCCTCGCCAATACTATTTTTACTACCGGCCGCAGGATCGATCAAGCCCGAAATCGGGGAGTGGCCGATACTTGTGGCAATGCCTTCCTTTCCATTGAAATCCAAAGCCATTACACCACAGTTGTTCAAGGGTAATTGCAAGGGCCCCGCACATTGCTGCTTGGCTACGTGGCCACCCACGCATCGATCGACCTTATTGGTCAGCCAATCTTTACAGGCAACCGCCTCCAATTGTAAGACTTGTTCCAAATAATCATGGAAGAATTCAAGGGTATACGCCGGATTCTTATAGTGTCTAATTACAGTGACATCGTTCATTATGGTTTTTGGCGAACTTCCGAACATATCCTCCAAATACAGATCCATGGGTTTGACCCCTGAACTTTTGGATTCGAAGGTAAATTTATGGTCCCCGGTAACATCGCCTACCTGATACATCGGCGCCCGCTCCCTATCGGCAATACGCTGTAAGAGCGCAATATCTTTTTTCCCAATGACCAGCCCCATGCGCTCCTGGGATTCATTGCCAATAATTTCCTTGGCCGATAGCGTCGGGTCGCCAATGGGCAATTTGTCCAGATCAATCTTGCCCCCTGTGTTCTCTACCAATTCGGAAAGACAGTTAAGGTGTCCGCCTGCCCCATGGTCATGAATGGAGACAATAGGATTTTTGTCACTTTCCACCATGCCGCGAATAGCATTGGCCGCCCGTTTCTGCATTTCCGGATTGGAACGCTGTACGGCATTTAGCTCGATGGCCGCACTAAATTCACCCGTATCTGCACTCGAAACGGCGGCACCACCCATCCCGATGCGATAGTTGTCACCCCCAAGGATTACGATTTTATCCCCAGGTCTTGGTTGATCCTTTAAGGCTTGGGCTGCTTTTGCATATCCGATACCACCCGCCTGCATGATGACCTTGTCATAACCTAGTCGTCGGGCATCTTCGGTATTTTCGAAGGTCAACACTGAGCCTGCGATCAGCGGTTGACCGAATTTGTTGCCGAAATCAGAGGCACCATTTGAAGCTTTTATAAGAATGTCCATGGGCGTCTGGTAAAGCCACTTACGAGCTGCCATACCTTTTTCCCAGGGGCGGTCTGCCTCCAAACGTGAATAGGCCGTCATGTATACCGCCGTGCCCGCCAAGGGGAGTGAGCCTTTTCCACCGGCAAGGCGGTCTCGAATTTCACCTCCAGAACCTGTAGCCGCGCCGTTAAAAGGCTCGACGGTGGTCGGGAAGTTATGGGTCTCCGCCTTTAAGGAAATTACCGATTCAAATTCCTTTTCTTCGTAAAAATCGGGTTTATCAGCACTTTTGGGGGCGAATTGCACAACTTTGGGACCTTTTACGAAGGCCACATTATCCTTATAGGCCGAAACAATAGCGTTGGGATTTGCTTCAGAGGTTTTCTTGATCAATTTGAAGAGAGAGGAGGGCATTTCCTGTCCATCGATGACGAATGTGCCATTAAAAATTTTGTGTCGGCAGTGTTCTGAATTCACTTGACTGAATCCGAATACTTCCGAATCGGTCAATTTTCTTCCAATTTTTATAGATAGTTTATTGAGATAGTCGACCTCTTCGTCACTGAGCGCCAATCCTTCTTTTTGATTGTAGGCCGCAATGTCATCGATTTCCAAAATAGGGGCAGGTATCACATCGATTTTAAAAACCGCTTGGTCTAAACTTTTAAACTTTTGGGAAAGCATGGGGTCGAATTTATTGAATTCACTCTCGACTGCCCTGAATTCCTCAATACGAAGGATGCCCGAAATACCCATATTTTGTGTAATTTCTGTAGCATTGGTACTCCATGGGGTGATCATGGCCGCTCGCGGGCCAACAAAAAAGGCGTCAATTGACGCCGCGTTAATCTTGGGATGGTTGCCGAACAACCAAATGAGTTTATCTATTTCTTGCTTCGAAAGTTCTCTGACGGTCTGAACTGCGAAAACTTTGGTTTTTACCTCCCCGAAAAAATGAATCATTGACTGAAATTGATGTTTAATTTAAGAAAGCACAAATTTACGTCTTTTTTGGCTACTATCTTCTGCAAATAGTTAACAGTAATTGGCCCTGTTTGTTGATAGAATTTTGGAGTTTGAATCGTATTCCAAAAAATAGGAACCAGGGTAGGAGGGTTCTAGGGGTTAAATCGAAATAGTTCGCGTTATGCCCGGCAGCGAATTTTAGGGGTTGCTCTTTTTCTCCAATAGGGCCATATAGAAGCCGTCATAGCCACTTTTTGAGGCAAAGATTTTACGCTCTTCAATCAAGGTAAATTCCTTGCCTTCTTCAGAAGCCAAAAAGGCTTTAACCTGATCCGTATTTTCTTGAGGAAGAATTGAACAGGTGGCGTAGACCATTTTTCCATCGGGTTTGACTATTTTACTGTAACTGCGTAGGATTTCTTGCTGGTCTTTGGTAATCTTATCAAGAAATTCAGGTTGCAGTTTCCATTTGGTATCCGGATTTCTGCGGATGACCCCAAGACCTGTACAAGGTGCATCTATTAAAACTCTATCGGCACTGGCGTGAAGTTTTTTGATAACTTTTGTTGAATCTATTTCACGGGGTTCAATGTTGTGCGCACCATTTCTTCGCGCCCGTCGTTTCAATTCCTTCAATTTACTGCCATAAATATCCATGGCGATCAGTTGGCCCTTATTTTCCAACAAAGCGGCCAAATGTAACGTCTTGCCACCGGCTCCTGCGCAGGTATCGACGACTCGCTGTCCCGGTCTGACATCCAGGAATTCAGCTACTAGTTGAGATGACGCATCCTGTACCTCGAACAAGCCATCTTTAAAGGCCTGGGTTACAAAAACGTTGGCCCTTTCCGATAGTTTTAAGGCTACCGGGTACCCTTTCATTGGTTCGGTGACGATACCTTCCTCCAAAAGTAGTTTACGAAGCTGATCCTTGGTAGTTTTAAGCGTATTGGTGCGGAGTATCACTTCGGCCTGTTGGTTCAGGGCGGCAATTTCTTTTGACCATAAATTTTCCCCTAGTGATTTTTCACACAACGCATCCATCCAGTCGGGAACTGATTCGCGATATTTCCGAATCTTGGAAAGCTCATCGAACTTTCCTTTAATGCGTCGCTCTGGGGTAGGTTCAATTTGCTTCCAATCAGGTAATTTAATGCCTTTTAGAACGGCCCAAACCGCCCACATGCGAAAAAAATCCGACCTACTGTATGGCGCCTTTATCTCTGCAATTTCGGCGTAAAGGCGTTTATAGCGAACCATTTCATAGGTGGTCTCTGCGATGAAGCCACGATCACGGGCGCCCCATCGCTTATCGAATTTTAAGACTTTTTGCACCACTTTATCTGCGTATTCCCCTTCATTGAATATTAAATTCAGGGCGTCGATAACGGCAAAGACCAGATTTCTATGAAGTTTCATGGCTAAAAATTAAGGCTGCAAAGGTATTGTTTTACATTCGATTCGCTTTATTTTTGATAAACTTTATCTCATGCGCATCCTACCGCTTTTATTGCTTTCTATTTTGGCTTCCTCGTGCACTGAAAAGAAAGAACGAATGCCCTTCACATCGGTTCATATAGAAACCGTATTTCAAGACTCCGTGAGTATACGTGCTATTGAAATCATAGGAAATAGCTTGGCATTTGCTGCCAACAAGGGTGTTTTCGGGTCCCTGGATTTGGGATCTGGCAAGATTCGGACGAATGTCGAAAAATATGATACGATCCTACCCGAGTTTCGATCGGTTGCCCACACATCAAGCGATTTTTTCATGCTTTCGGTCGGGAGTCCGGCATTGCTTTATAAAACGGGAGGGAATGGAAAAATGGATTTGGTGTACCAAGAAACGGGGGAGGACGTGTTTTACGATGCAATGACGTTCTGGAATGACGCCGAAGGTATTGCCGTGGGAGATAGCAAGGAGGGTTGTCTGAGCATTCTTATAACCCGGGATGGTGGCAATTCTTGGGTCAAAATACCTTGTTCGAAGTTGCCAAAGGGCATCGATGGGGAAGGAGCATTCGCGGCTAGCAATACGAATATAAAGACCGTTGGGAACAAAACATGGATCGCAACTACCAAGAGCCGTATTTACTTTTCCCCCGACAAAGGGAAAACATGGGAAATTCAACAGACCCCGATTGTCAACATAGAATCTACTCAAGGAATTTATTCCCTTGATTTTTATAATCAAAATGTAGGGATGGCTTTCGGCGGCGATTATACGCGACCAGAAAACAACCTGGCTAACAAGGCCCTTACTACTGACGGTGGTAAAACATGGAAATTGATCGCCGACGGAACGGACCCGTCGTATAAAAGCTGTGTGCAATTTGTACCGAATTCAGACGGAAATTCAGTTGTAGCCCTCGGTTTTACAGGAATTTCCTATTCCAATGATAAGGGGGCACATTGGCAACAACTCTCGGACGCTTCTTTTTATACCCTGCGATTTTTGAATGATTCGGTAGCGTATGCCGCAGGTCGCGATAGGATAGCGAAACTAGTATTTAAATAAAAAGGAAGCATATAATGGCTTCCCTTTGTTCTGGTATTCGAATACTTATCTTTAGTCAAAACCACCGCCACCGCCGTGTTTTTGTCGGTACTCTTTAATAAGTTGTCGCTTAAAATCCTCCTCGGAGCGCAGTAATAACAAGGCTTTTTTAGCGGAGATGACTTTGGCGACCTCCTTGTAAAAGGCCGTATCAAGCCGCTCTTCCTCTTCTTCAAAATCGATATACTCCTCTAAAAGTTGAATGGCCTCCTTTTCGGTAAGACCCTCGACTCCGCGGATCCTACCCCGTATCAGGGTACGGTCTTTTTGGCGCATGGCTTCCCTATTCTCTTCATATTTATTGTATAGGGGCCAAAAGGCCTGGGCCTCCTTACTGCTTAAATCGAGCCTTTCGGTAATAAAGGCGATTTTTAGCGCCTTGATTTTATCCATGTCGGGTCTTTTTTGCCCGAAGTTGAATGCAGTTACCAGTAAAAATAAGGCAACTGCAATTTTTTTTAAGTTATTCATCATTTTCTAGGTTTAATTCCTCAAAATCATCAACATGGTTATTCAAGTAATCGATAATATTATCCTCGTTCAATTGTTGGTTCATAATATCGCCAATATCTAAATCATCAATTGGGAAAACTTCTGCGATTTCAATGGCGGAGAGATCTATATCGTTGTTTTCGAAATAATATTCTATATCCGAATTGGCCAAACTATCAAACGTCACCGCTTGGGAGGTATTCCAAATAATGCCAAGGGCAAGCACTACAATGGCCGCAACCGTGGCGGCTACTGAATAATAATCCCGATAGCGATGCAACGTAACCACTTTGGTTTCTTGTTCGGCTACCTGGGAAAGGATTTTTTCATTCAGGTTTGCAAAATAGCCCTCTGGAACCTTAAAACCATCCTTTTTGATATCCAGATTGGTTGAGGTAGACTTTTCTTCGGACAATCTACCCATTAGTTTATCGGTAAATTCTTCAAAGTAGCCCTCCGGAGTCTTAAAGCTATTATTTTTTGTCTGTTTTTTCATTCCTTATATTTGACTATCAATCCTTTGAAAGGTTTAATTTCCTACTAAAAAACTTTCAATTTTTTTGGCGGCCAAATGGTAGGACGCTTTCAATGCCCCGACCGAAGTTTCCAAAATTTCTGAGATATCCTCGTACTTCATCTCCTCAAAATATTTCATATTGAACACCAATCGCTGTTTTTCGGGAAGTAATGCGATGGCTTTTTGCAATTTTAATTGTATTTCGTCCCCATCAAAATACACATCGGCTTGTAAATTAGCAACCATTCGTGTTTGCAACGCTTCATTTTCAAGGCCCAATTTCTTTGATTTTGTTTTTAAAAACGTCAGGGCTTCATTGGTAGCAATACGATACATCCAAGAATATAATTTGCTGTCTCCTTTGAATCCGTCAATGTTGCGAAAAACTTTTATAAAGGTGTTCTGCAGCACATCATCGGCATCATCGTGATTCAAAACCAATCTCCGAATGTGCCAATACAGGCGTTCTTTGTAGGTGTTCACAAGTATCTCGAAAGCCTTCGATCGCGAATGCGATTGCTTTAATTGTTGCACCAAGGTTTCCTCTGCAATCAACATCCTTTGCTTAGATTCAATTTATATGACTATAAAGTTAGGAAAAGGTTTAATGGCATCACGAACCGCACCGCCTAGGGGAGAAATAATTTAATGAACAACCGTGTTCTTACCATTATTGGTTCGATTGTAGATTTTAAGGCGCAAGCGATTGCATTTCTACCAGTTTCCTATAAACACCGTCTTTGGCCATAAGTTCTACGTGCGAGCCCTGTTCGACAATTTCGCCTTTTTGCAAAACCACGATTGAATTGGCCTTTTGAATGGTTGATAAGCGATGGGCGATGACAATCGAAGTGCGGTTCCGCATCATTTTTTCAAGGGCATCCTGAACCAGACGCTCACTTTCAGTATCCAGAGCCGATGTGGCCTCATCCAGGATCATGATAGGCGGATTTTTTAAAACGGCCCGGGCAATCGAAACACGTTGTTTCTGGCCCCCACTCAATTTATTGCCGCTATCGCCTATGTTGGTATCATACCCCTTGGGAAGTTCCATTATAAAGTCATGGGCATTAGCAATCTTGGCAGCCTCAATGATCTCGTCTTCAGTGGCATTTTCCTTCCCCAATCCAATGTTGTTTCTAACCGAATCGTTGAATAAAATGGAATCTTGGGTAACCAAGCCCATAAGATTTCTCAATGATTTTTTTGTCAGGTCCTTGATATCAAGACCATCAATTTGGATTGCACCTTCATTCACATCGTAAAAACGTGTTACAAGATTGGCGATAGTACTTTTCCCACTTCCCGATTGCCCTACCAGTGCTACGGTCTCACCCTTGGGTACGACCAGATTAAAATTATTCAGAATAAACTCATCTTCATATTTGAAAGAAACACCTCTTAATTCAATTTTAAAACCAAATTCAGTTTTTATGATCGCATCTTTTTTTTCAATAATCGGATTGACAGTTTCCAGGACTTCTAAAACGCGTTCGGCCGCCGAATTGCCCTTTTTTACGCCGTACGAAGCCTTGCTAATCGATTTGGCAGGCGTAAGTACGCCATAGGCCAATCCCATGTAGGCGATAAAGGAGGCCGCATCCAATGTTTTATCGATCAGAACCA
>JALHST010000014.1 GCA_022865355.1 Maribacter sp.
AGGGCATTGATACGAGTTTTTGGTGAACCCGGAGTTCCCGATTTTAGCTCTACCAAAGCCTATACGGGGCATACGTTGGCTGCAGCTGGTGGCATAGAGGCCGTGTATTCGGTTTTGGCCCTGCAACACAATGTCATCTATCCCAATTTGAATTTTAAGACCCCGATGAAAGAATTTAATCTACTCCCCCAAACAGTATTGAAACATAAGGAATTGAATACTATATTATCTAATTCTCTTGGTTTTGGAGGAAATTGTTCCACCCTTATTTTTTCCAAAAATCCATAAAGAAAAAATAAATAGGGGTATCGGACTATTATTTGAAAAGAAAAGATGAAAGTATATATAAACGGTCTTGGATCCATTTCTGCCCAGAAAACCTTCGATAATGCGGAATTTTTAAGTGAAATAACCTCCTATGAAATCGACGTTTTGCCGGTAATCGATCCCGATTATAAGAACTTTATTCCTCCGGCTGCCGCCCGTAGAATGGCCAAGGGAATTAAAATGGGCGTAGTCGCATCAAAAATCGCCCTGAACGAAGCCGGGCTAGAAAATGTAGATGCCATCATAACGGGGACCGGTTTAGGCTGTACTGTAGATTCCGAAAAATTCGTGAGTGCTTTGATAGACAACCATGAAGCGTACTTGACCCCGACCTCTTTTATTCAATCTACCCACAACACCGTTGGTGGACAAATCGCCTTGGGGCTAGGATGCCAGGGCTATAATTTCACCTATGTACATGGATCGAACTCCTTTGAATCGGCGATTTTAGATGCCAAATTACAGCTCGAAAACGATGAGGCATCGACCATTTTGATCGGCGGCGTCGATGAAACGGGCGAACACACCATCAAAATTCATAAACTCATCGGACACATAAAAAAAGAGCTTGTTAAATCATCAAAGCTCCTGGCTTCAAACACCGAAGGTGCCATTTTCGGTGAGGGGGCGAATTTCTTTGTTCTTTCGAACCAAAAAAATGATGGCCCCTATGCCGAACTACTTGCCCTAAAGACCTTCAATACAATGCCACAGGAAATGTTGGAAGCTTCGGCAAGCGAATTTTTGAAGGAAGTAAACCTTTCCATAAAAGACGTCGATGTACTTATTCTTGGCAATAATGGCGACATATCGTACGATTCATACTACAAAGCGTTGAGCGAAGGTAGTTTCAATAATACCCAACAACTCTACTATAAACATCTTTGCGGTGAATTCTATACCGCCTCCTCTTTTGGATTTTGGCTGGGCTGCAAAATATTAAAAGAGCAATCGGTACCGGAAGTTGTTAAATTAAATGGAAAACAGGCCGCCAATCTCGGTACAATCCTTTTGTACAATCAATATAGGGGTGAAAATCATAGCTTCACCCTGCTCAGGAAATGCTAAGTTTCAGGAACATCAACGGTATTGCCATTACCCTTCTCGCTGTTTTCGTGACGATAAAACTGGCATATAACGCACTCCCGTGGTGGATACCAGGCATCTTAGGGTTATTGTGGTTGGTAATTACCATTATCGGTTCTTTTCATATGCGCTGGGACTATCATTTGAAATCCCTGCACAACAACAAGGATGTTTTCGAAAATCATGTTTCCCTTACTTTTGATGATGGTCCTAACCCAGAATTTACTTCTAAAGTTTTGACCTTACTAAAAAAGTATAATGCCCATGCGACTTTTTTCTGCATCGGAAAACATGCAAAGGCATATCCCGAAATAGTAAAGGAAATTATTGCCCACGGACATACTATAGGGAACCATACCTATTCACATTCGAATTGGTTGGGATTTTTTGGAACAACAAAAGTACTATCCGAACTTCAGAAAACGAATGCCATCGTCCTAGACATTACCGGAAAGCATTTGCGACTCTTTCGTCCGGCCTTTGGGGTAACCAACCCCAATATCCGGAAGGCATTGCAAAAAACGGGCCTTTATTCGATCGGATGGAGCATACGTTCCTTCGATACTACCATGAGATCGGCCAACACAATACGCGATAACGTTCTAGGTAAGATCTCGAAAGGGGATATTGTGCTATTTCATGACTCCAGCGAAAAAACCATGGTCGTTTTGGAACGGTTATTGCTATTTTTGAAGGAGCAAAAATTGCAATCGGTCACCGTGGACCGTTTGCTACAGATCAAGGCCTATGCGTAACCTAGTTTTTCTTTTCATACTATCGATTTTTATGGTCAGTGCCCAGACCAAGATGAGCGCGGGAGAGGCCAATGACCTTGAAACAAAAGTCAAAAATTTGGCAGCCACTACGAAAACCATAGTCAGCGATTTTAAGCAATACAAGCACATGGATTTCCTTTCCAATGATATAGAATCGATGGGGAAACTATCCTTCAAGGCCCCTGATCTTGTAAAATGGGAGTATGTCAAACCGTATGCCTATTCAGTATTGTTTAAGGATGAAACCTTATATATCAATAATGAAGGTGAGAAAAGCAACGTCGACATCGGTGATAACAAACTCTTTAAACAATTGAACCGATTGATAACCGATAGTGTAAAGGGAGATATGTTCGACGCGAAAGAGTTTGCAATTTCCTATTTCAAAAAAGGCCCGGACAGCGAGGTACATTTCGCACCAAGGGATACCGATTTTTCTAAATACATTAAGGAATTCCAACTAATTTTTAATGAAAAAGGGGAAGTACGCGAAGTAAAGATGGTGGAGCCTTCAAACGACTATACCCAAATCGTTTTTTTAGATCGGAAAACAAACCTAGCGCTTTCAGATGCGGTATTTACTAATTAGCAGCGCCTTACTTTTTCTTTCATGTGGTTCTTACCCGAAAAGAATCCGGCTGAGTGAATCAGCACGTCTTAAAAGTGAAATTTCGAATCCCTATTTTTCCGAAACCACGCTAGATTATGTCTACAAGGCAGATATAACTTTCTACGGCCGACATTTTAGCGGTCTATTTATTGTCAAAAAGATGGCGGAAAACCATCATAGATTGGTGTTCACAACAGAAATGGGGAACACCTTATTTGATTTTTCGTTCAACGGAAGGGATTTCATAGTAAATAGCATCAATGAAAAACTGGATAAAAAAATGGTAATTGCTTTGCTCCGAAATGATTTTCTGATCATGATTAGCGAACATCCACCAAAAATGAAAACCTTTACCTTAGGAAATCAAAATATTTTTGAATCAGAAATTGATCACAGAACACTTTATTATTTTTATTCCGAAGTGCAATTGAAAAAAATAGTGCGTACTAAGGGCAGAAAGGAAAAGGTAGTTTTTAATTTCTCGGAAATTGTTGATGGGAATGCCAAAATTATACAGATCTTGCATAAGAATATACAGTTAATCATACAATTAAAAGCTATCTAAGATGAAGAAATTACTCCTAATATTGCTGTTTTTGTTCAATTTGCCGGTCATTTTTGCCCAAGCTAGGATACGTCCGGGTATAAAAATAGGAGTCAACCAAAGCACCTTGTCGAATTTGGAGATGGATTATCGAACGGGACTATATTTGGGGGCTTTTGCCCATATTCGTTTCTCTGAGATTTATACCATGCAACCAGAAATAATGTACTCCTCACAGGGGGGCAGGTCGCGCGCCAACAGCGCTGAAGACCTTCAAATAAATTATATCTCAATTGATTTGGCCAACAAACTATTTGTATCAAGTAATTTTGGGTTTCATATCATAGTGGGCCCTAGTCTTGATCTTAATTATGATAACAATCCGATTAGCTGGGTCAATGATGATTTTAGTACCAATAACCAGCGACTTACAGGTTTCGATTTGGCATTTTTTGGGGGTATTGGTTATGAGTTTCCGAACGGGCTTATCCTAGAAGCCAGGTATAAGCAAGGTATGGTCGATATAGATCTTTGGAACAATGATTTTAACAACAATGGGCAAAACATATTTAATAGGGTATTTCAATTTGGCGCCGCCTATAAATTTGGTCTTTAATAGGTAATGCCCTCTTTATAAAAATAAACCATCGGTAGAGAAATGTTGATAAAAGGATTATATACCATTAAAACGTTTGAGCTTAATCGGGAAACCATTGAGGCTACTATTGAACTGCATAAGGAGCATCCTATTTTCAAGGGCCATTTTCCTGGCAATCCAGTAATGCCTGGCGTATGCATGATTCAGATTATCAAGGAACTCACTGAAAAAGCCCTTGATAAAAATTTATTTCTTTCTGCATTTTCCAATATAAAGTTCATGGCGATTATCAATCCGGAGATACATGCCTTTCTAAAGTTGGATATCGCATTGACAGAAACCGATACCGAAGTGAAAGTAAAGAACACGTCTTTTTTTGGGGACACCTTGGCATTAAAATTGAATGCGACCTTTAAAATTTTAGGTTAATATGAAATTAATTCCGTTCGTACTAGCCTTCCTCGCCTTTTTTTCAGGCACCCCCGATATTATGCAATTGCGTGAAAACTACCCAAAGGCCAACGCTAGTGCCGAAATCACGAACGCAATGTATAATGAACTAGCGCTTGTTACCAAGAGTGACAAGACGATCTTGGTTGCCTATAAGGGAGCCATAGCTACTTTAATGGCAAAATTTGCAAAAGGGATAAGAAATAAGGAAGAATTTTTTAAGTCGGGATCCGAACTCCTTGAATATTCCGTGGAGACTGATCCCCAGAATATTGAAATACGTTGTCTGCGATTAAGTGTCCAGGAAAATTCACCAAAAATAGTTGATTATAAGGGGAAAATAGAAGAGGACAAGCAATTCATAATCGATAATTTCAAAAATACGCCGAGCATGGAAGTCAAAGAATTTGTCAAAAAATATGTGTTACAATCTACCATTTTCTCCGAATCGGAAAGACAATTGTTTTAGAATTTCCATTCCTTATCTTTGTCTAAAATCAGAGAAACTTTAGAAAGTCAAGACGTTTATTGTTACGAGGCTACCAATTTGTGTACTTTCATCCGTCAATGCCAGAATGAAGATTGGCAAAGTATGCCTGGTTATCCAATTAAGCTCGTAAAGCAATACGCTAACTTTTTAGAAACCTCTTTCAATAATATATTAGGTGTCTTCAACCACAAATGCCCTCACCACAAAGATGGCGCGACTTAAATGTTGTGTGATCGTCCCCACCTATAATAATCAAAAAACCTTGCGAACGGTGTTGGATGCCGTTTTGCAATTTTCCGAGAACATTTTAATTGTCAATGATGGGTCCACCGATTCAACTGCAGAAATTTTAAAATCGTATCCAAACCTAGTGCAAATACAATGGCCAAAAAACCAAGGAAAAGGAAAAGCGTTACGGGCTGGGTTTAAAAAGGCGTTGGAATTGGGATTTAGATATGCTATAACCATCGATTCGGATGGCCAGCATTTTGCAACTGATATTCCTATTTTTATTAAAGCGTTGGAACAAGAACCAACCAAAAATCTTTTATTGATCGGGGAGAGGAGTATGGCGGATGTTACAATTCCCAAGAAGAGCAGTTTTGGCAACAAATTTTCCAACTTCTGGTTCTGGTTTGAAACGGGAATTCGGTTGCGGGATACCCAATGTGGCTATCGTTTATACCCACTCGTTTACTTGAAGGACCTTACATTTTACACTTCTAAATTTGAGTTTGAAATAGAAGTCATCGTTCGGGCTGCATGGAACGGTACGCTGGTAAAAAATGTACCGGTAAAAGTTTTGTATGACGAATTTGAACGGGTATCGCACTTTCGTCCCGTAATCGATTTTACTCGGATTAGCATTCTGAACACCTGGCTCGTTTTACTGACTATTTTTTATATAAAGCCACGCGACCTTTTGCGTAGATTTAAAAAAAAAGGATTTCGGCGGTTTTTTTATGAAGATTTTTGGCATAACAATGATTCCCCAAAGAAAAAAGCACTTTCAATTGCCCTTGGCGTATTTATAGGCTTAAGTCCATTGTGGGGTTTTCACTCGCTAATCGTTATTTTTCTGGCCCTTCTTTTTAAACTGAACAAGGTCATCGCCTTCGCGTTTTCCAATATCAGCCTACCCCCTTTTATACCCTTCGTACTGTACGCAAGTTCCAAGGTAGGCCAAGTAGTTACCGGCCAAGATTATACGTATAGTATAGAAGACATTACCGAACATTTTGAGGTCATGAAGCATTTGAAAACCTATATCATCGGAAGTATATTGCTTTCTATCACAACGGCTATGATTTTAGGTCTGATGGCCTATGTTTTTTTAACGATCTTCGACCGCAAGAAAATAGCCGTACAAAATGGGTAGATTTTTCTATGGGGCATACCAAATAATTTCTAGAAACCGCATTTGGAGTGCCGTTGGTTTATTGTTTGTTCTTATCGGCCTGGGAGTGGTAGATTCAAAAATCGAATTTGAGGAGGACATTACCAAACTTATTCCCATTGAATCAAGCAACAAGGATTTTGAAAAAGTATTGCGAACCGTAAATTTTGCAGACAAGATCATCCTTAATATTCAAAGGCAACCGCAGGGTTCGATAGATGATCTAACGACCTATGGGTCTGATTTTCTCGATAGCATCCAATCCAGTTCTGGAAGCTTCATCAAGACAATACAAGGTAAAGTCGGCGATGCCGATATACGAAAGACGTTTAATTTTGTCTACGAAAACCTTCCCCTCTTCCTAGACGCAGCGGATTATGTTGAAATTGGGCAAAAATTGGAGAAGGACAGCGTGGCCAAAATTAATAGGGAAAACTATAAAAGCCTCCTTTCGCCAACGGGTCTTGTCGTAAAACAAAATTTGCTAAGAGACCCTTTGGGACTTTCTTTCATAGCCCTAAAAAAGTTCCAATCAGTGGGCGTTGGAGATGGGTTTACACTACATAATGGATTTTTGATAAGTGAGGATGAAAATAACATCCTATTATTTTTGACCCCGGAATATCCTCCAAATGAAACAGCGAAAAATCAAAAATTCGTAGAAAATCTATATGCCGTTCAAAACCAATTGAACGCCCGCTTTAATGGCAAGGTAAAAGGGGAGTATTTTGGTGCCACCTTGGTGGCCGTGGCCAATGCACAGCAGATAAAAAAGGACATCCAGTTTACCGCCGGCATTGCACTGACGATATTGTTGATCATCCTTATTCTATTCTACAAAAAGCTGACCGTCCCGCTCATTTTATTTTTACCCACCCTGGTCGGCGGCTTAATTTCAATGGCTTTTTTGTATTTCATACGAGGTAAGATCTCTGCAATCTCCTTAGGAATCGGATCTGTTCTAATCGGGGTCACTTTAGATTATGCCCTTCATGTACTTACACATATTCGCAGCAACAATTCAATTAAAAACTTATTTTTCGAAGTGGCCCCTTCGATTATGATGAGTGCCCTGACCACGGCGGCGGCCTTTTTATGTCTACTGTTCCTAAAGTCACAGGCGCTGCAGGATTTGGGAATTTTCGCGGCGGTAAGCGTTATGGGCGCTTCCATTTTTGCCTTATTGTTTATTCCGCAAGTCTATTCGAAAACCGTGGAAAAAACGGTCACCAATACTGTTCTGGATCGCATAGCCGCCTATGATTTCCATAAAAATAAATGGGGAATCACACTTATAGTAATTTTATTGTTGAGTAGTATGTTTACCTACAATAAGGTAGTTTTTAACAAAGACCTCGCCAAACTAAATTTTGAACCCCAGCATTTGATAGATGCCCAACAACGCTTGGATGTCCTGATGGATGTAAATTCAAAATCAATGTATTTGGCCACCTATGGTGAAAATTTAGAAAACGTGCTTCAAACCAATGATTCGCTCTTGGTAAAATTAGTCAGTTTAAAAAAAGCAAATGTAATACTGGGTTATAACTCTGTTGGGAATTTGGTCTTATCTAACAAAAAGCAACGGGAAAAAATTAAGGCTTGGGAAAAATTCTGGGATGCGAACACCGTTGATTCCCTGCAAAATAATCTAACGGTTACTGGTGAAAAGCTAGGGTTTAAAGCCACCACATATAATCCGTTTTATACTTTCCTCAAGCAGCCGTTCAGACCCATTGAATTAAATGCCTTTAATGACTTAAATGTATTAAATATCGAAGACTATATTGCTTCGGAAGACGATTTTACTACCGTAACCACCTTGATAAAGGTAGATTCTGTCAAAGTACCAGAAGTACGTGAAACATTTGAAAATGCAAAAAATTCATTGCTCATTGACCGCCAGGGCATGAACGAAACTTTTCTTGGGCACCTTAAGAATGATTTCAATCGTTTGATAGGGTTTTCAGTCGTCGCCGTTTTACTCTTGTTATTAATTTTTTACAGAAGTCTATCGTTGACAATAGTAACAAGTATCCCCATATTTCTGACTTGGTTCATTACCATAGGGATCATGGGATTTCTGCGCATCGAATTCAATATTTTTAACATCATTATTTCTACCTTTATTTTCGGTTTGGGGGTCGATTATAGCATCTTTGTCACGAATGGCCTTCTGCATGAGTACCGTATCGAGGAGCATACCCTTACGACGCACAAGACATCGATAATACTCTCAGTGATTACCACCATTTTGGGGCTCGGGGTACTGATATTTGCGAAACACCCGGCCTTGTACACCATATCGCTGGTATCGCTCATCGGAATTTTTTCTGCCGCCTTTGTAGCCTTCACGATGCAACCTTTATTATTTCGATTGTTTATTGGCAGTTCTACCAAACGACCCATACGACTTCGCTATTTGTTGCATTCGGTGCTATCTTTTGCTTATTTTGGCCTTGGCGGGCTTTTATTCTCGTTCTATGCATTCGTCGTACTTCATCTATTTCCGAAAAGTAGTGGGAAGAGGCAATTGGCTTTCCATAGGATGGTTTCTAAATTGATGCAATCCGTATTATACACAAATCCATTTGTTAGAAAAAAAGTCATCAATGAATCCAAGGAGAACTTTGATCGACCGGCAATGATCATTGCGAATCATACATCGTTCCTGGATATTTTGGCCATCGGTATGTTATCTCCCAAAATCATATATCTCGTCAATGACTGGGTTTACAATTCGCCGGTTTTTGGCAGTGCCGCCAAATTGGCCGGTGCCTATCCCGTTTCCGGAGGAATCGAAAAGGGGGAAGCCTACCTACAGGAAAAGGTGGCCCAAGGCTTTTCATTAATTGCCTTTCCCGAAGGAACGCGGTCCCGAACCAACCAAATGAGGCGATTTCATAAAGGGGCCTTTTATTTGGCCGAAAGGTTTCAATTGGATATCCTCCCTGTCTTGATCCATGGCAATTCGGAAGTACTGGCCAAAGGCACTTTTATCATTAAAGATGGCAGTATAACAATAAAAATATTGGATAGAATTTTACAAGACGATACGCAATATGGTAAGGGATATCGGGTTCGTACAAAAAATATCGGAACGTTTTTTAAAAATGAATTTCAAAATTTACGGAAAGAACTAGAAGATGCCACCTACTTTCATGCTTTGGTCTTGGAAAATTTCCGTTATAAAGGGAACGACATTTATAAGATGGTACATAAAGATCTAAAAACGAACGCCATCAATTATAAAACGATTTTAGATACGGTAGGGAGAAGTGATCAAATTCTGCACCTATCCCAAGATTACGGCCAACTCGATTTTTTATTGACGTTGGATTCCTCTTCTCGAAAGATCATTCGATTTATGGAAGATAAAACCGCACGGCAAATTTTTGAAAATTGCTATATCGCCCAAAATTATAAGACCCTCAAGGCCGTAAATACAGTTGAGGAAGCCATGTCATTTCAAACCAAGGTACTTATAATCGATATGACTTCCTTTGATATAAATAAGTGGAAAACCAAAATACAGACTGAAATCACTATCTTAATACTATTAAAGGAAGGAAAACAACTTTCTGATGCTATACGTGGATGGCATTTTCATACTATTCGTGAAAATGATGGTTTAATAATATTGAAAAGGAATCGTACATGAAGGAGCAGTATGATGTGGTCGTAATTGGAAGTGGCCTTGGTGGTTTGGTGTGTGGCTTGATCCTCGCCAAGGAGGGAAAATCGGTTTGTGTACTTGAAAAAAACAATCAATACGGAGGCAATTTACAAACCTTTGTACGGGACAAGACTATTTTTGATACGGGGGTTCATTATATCGGGGGACTTTCGGAAGGACAAAATCTACATCGATATTTTAAATATTTGGATATCTATGACGGGCTTACCCTTAAAAAAATGGATGAGGATGGTTTTGACCGAATCACATTTGATGGTGATCCCATTGAGTACAAACATGCCCAGGGATATAAAAATTTTGAACAAAAATTAATTTCCCAATTTCCGGACGAAGCCGAAAATATTGTAGCCTATTGTCAAAAATTACAAGAGGTTTGTAATAAATTCCCATTATACAATCTAAAATTGGGAAAACCCTATTATGATGATGAAGAAATGTCCGGGAAGCCGGCCCGTGCCTATATTAATTCATTTACCAAAAATGCTAAACTACAGGCAGTATTGGCCGGGTCGAATCTACTCTATGCCGGGGACGCCGACAAGACCCCCTTTTATGTGCATGCCCTCTCGGTCTATTCCTATATCCAAAGCTCGTATCGCTGCGTAAATGGAGGCAGTCAAATCTCAAAATTACTGATCCGTAAACTAAAAGAAAACGGAGGAGAGGCCTATAAACATCATGAAGTTGTTAAATTTGGGTATAAGGAGAATAAGATAACATCGGTATTCACCAAGAACGGAAAGGAAATTAAAGGGTCGCTATTTATATCCAACATTGAACCCAAATTGACCTTGAAGCTGGTTGGGGAAGATAAATTTAGGAAATCATATACCCGTAGAATACAACAAATCGAAAGCACGATTTCGGCCTTCAGTATGCATTTGGTCCTAAAACCGAAATCGTTCAAATACATGAACTATAACTACTACCACTTTAAAGATCATAACAATGTCTGGAATGGCAGTAATTATTCACAAGAAAACTGGCCGGAAAGCTACATGATATCGATGGGTGTGAAAAAAAAGGTCGATGGCTGGGCAGATCAACTTACGGCTATTACCTATATGCGTTATGATGAGCTAACCCCTTGGGAAGGCACCTTTAATACAGTAGCCAATAAAAATAATCGCGGACAGACCTATGAGGAGTTCAAGATGGCCAAGACCGAGCAGTTTTTGAAGGAGTTGGAAAAAAAGTTTCCAAACATCCGTGAATGTATCCAAGCCTCTTATACGTCGACCCCGCTTTCGTATCGCGATTATATTGGATGCAATAATGGCGCAATGTACGGTTATGTAAAGGACGTAGGAAACCCATTGAAATCATTTATATCCCCCCGAACAAAGATCGGCAATCTGTACTTTACAGGTCAAAGCCTGAACATGCATGGTATTCTTGGGGTGACCATTAGTGCGGTAGTCACCTGTTCTGAAATTTTAGGTAAGGAATATTTGTTACAGAAGATACTACAGGTTGAACAAACTGAAACAGAAGTTAATAGTACGGTATAGTGGGAACCTTTAAAACAATACCCATTGAAAGGGTAAAGGATATTTCAAAAACCGAGTTTATAGAAAAATATCATAAACCGCAAATCCCTGTATTACTTGAAGGTTTGACCAAAAATTGGCCGGCATATACAAAATGGAATCTTGAGTATATTCAGCAATTGGCGGGCGACCAGCTCGTTCCTTTGTACAATAACAAACCGACGAAGGGAAAACAAAATTCGGCAGTGCCTGCCACCGAGATGAGACTCTATGATTATCTAGAACTATTGAAGGCCGGTCCTACGGATCTGCGTATCTTCTTCTATAATATTTTGGATAAGATGCCAGCACTTGCAAACGATTTTGAATATCCTGATATTGGCCTGAAGTTTTTCAAAAGACTCCCGGTCATGTTTTTTGGAGGTGAAGGATCGAAGGTCTTGGCACATTATGATATGGATTTGGCCGATTTGATGCATTTTCATTTTCATGGCACGAAAAGCGTTACCCTTTTTAGTCCCGGACAGTCCCGATATCTTTATAAAGTGCCCTTTGCGGTTCATAATTTAGAAACCATCGATATGGACCACCCTGATTTTGAGCAGTATCCGGCACTTAAAAATGTAATCGGTATCGAGGTGCTGATGAATCATGGTGATGCCCTGTATATGCCCAGTGGCTATTGGCACTATATCAAGTATTTGAACGGCGGTTTTTCGATTACCTTAAGGGCCTTGCCTACTAAGCCCCATCGACTTTTGAAAACGGCCTATAATCTATTTTTTATTCGTCATTTCGAGAATCTAATGCGCAAGACGATGGGACAAAAATGGGTCGATTACAAGGAGAATCGCATGGTAAGACAAACTAATAGAAAGTTTAGCGTTTAAAAAAATAAGGTTTTGAAAATTAACCGGATAAAGTCGTTTCTATTTTCAGGGTGCCTGCTCTTCGTAGTTGCTTCTTGTAGCATTTCCAAATCCTTAAAAGATGTCCCGGCAATAGACCAGTACCAGGCGCAGCTACCCGAAAGGATACAGCTATCCGACTCGGTTTTTGTTTCCAAAAATGGTACTCTGACCAAAAACCGTCAAGGCCTTTGGGAATTATATGTAGAAGGAAATCCGATGGAATTGGGCCTTACCACAGGGAGTCTTACCCAAGAACTTTTTCATAAGCAGGAAGATGCCCTTTTGACCAAAGTAGATGAACTTGTACCGTCAAGAACAAGGCAGTTTTTGCTGCGTAGATTCTTGGCCTGGTTCAATCGAAAAATGTACCTTAATATTACGGACGAATTTAAGACCGAAATATATGGACTTTCGCATTATGCATCCCCGAAATATGACCATATTGCAAAAGCCTATCCGCGAATACTGTACTTGCACGGCGCCCACGACATTGGTCATGCATTACAGGATTTGGCTCTGGTCGGTTGTTCTTCCTTTGCTGCCTGGGGCGATAAAACCGAAGATGGCGAACTCATCGTTGGCCGCAATTTTGATTTTTATGCCGGAGATGAATTCGCCAAAGAGAAGATCGTCGCTTTTGTGCGTCCTGATAAAGGCTATAAATTTATGTCGGTAACCTGGGGCGGGATGATCGGAGTGGTATCGGGAATGAATGATCAAGGATTGACCGTAACGATCAATGCCGGTAAATCAAAATTCCCGTT
Source organism: Maribacter sp. (assembly GCA_022865355.1). GTDB lineage: Bacteria > Bacteroidota > Bacteroidia > Flavobacteriales > Flavobacteriaceae > JALHST01. Next base: position 13,140 of record JALHST010000014.1, read on the forward strand.
GGTGGCCAAAACCCCGGTTTCCTTAGTGACCCGGGAAATTTTGCAATATGCATCCAACATACAAGAAGCCGTAGCCATCGCCAAAAAAAGGCAGGTCTTCGTTTCAGAATCAATTTTTGTGGGCAGTGCAAAAGACAAACGAGCCGCCGTAATTGAAGTTTCCCCAAAGCATTTTGGGGTGTATGAAGTCGCCAATTCAAATGAGTTGGTCTGTACCAACCATTTTCAAAGCAGCACGTATGCCACCGACAAAAAAAATCAAAAACAAATTTTGGAAAGTCATTCAAAATACCGCTTTGACCGAATGGTCGAACTCCTGGATAAGAACCCAAAAATAACGCCCCAAGTAGCCGTCAACATCCTTAGAAATAAGGAAGGTGTGCATGAAGCTAAAATTGGATACGGCAATGAAAAGGCGTTGAACCAATTGCTTGCGCATCACAGCGTCGTATTCAAACCAGATGAATTATTGGTATGGGTATCGAGCAATCCGTATCAATTAGGGGAATATGTGGCCTATGACCTCAAACAGATCTTCTGGGAACATGAAAAACACAATGCTGAAAAATCACTTTCGACATCGAAATTAACGATAGATAAAGATGTATTTTTGGATTCGGATGGATACCGGGAGTATGAAAAATATCGCAGCCTTGATGAAAAAGTACGAACGGCACTTTCGACCAACGCAAATTTAGAAGCTACCGTTCTTACCGAATTCGCCCAATCGAACCCCGACTTTTGGGAAGTTTATTACTTGATCGGACTATACAATTATAAAAAAGGATTTGATACCGTGGCCTTGGAAGCTTTTAAGAAGGCGGAAACGAAGGAAATTACTACCCTTACTGACAAAAGGGGTGTAGCGAAGTATATTCAAAAACTGGAGCGAAGACTACACAAGTAGTCAAGGACCACATGTCGATCCTCCCGTGAAAACGTCATTGCGAGCCCGAGAATCGGGCGAAGCAATCTCCGGAATCAGTGTCCCAAAGTAATAGATCACCGCGTCGCTAAGCTCCTCGTGATGACGTCATTGCGAGCCCGTACCGATAGTTATCGGGACTGGGCGAAGCAATATCCGGAATCAGTGTCACAAAGAAATAGATCACCGCGTCGCGAAGCTCCTCGTGATGACGTCATTGCGAACTGCTACTGCAACTGCCCACTGCCCACTATTCACTGTTC
>JALHST010000118.1 GCA_022865355.1 Maribacter sp.
GCATGTCACTTACGTAGATCTTTAAAATATAATCATAGTCCCCGCTGATATGGTAACATTCGGCCACTTCGTCAAGTTTGCTGATTTCCTTTTCAAATTGAAGCACATAGTCTTTGATGTGCTGTATCAATTTTACGTGGCATAAAACCACAAAAGCCTTGTCGACCTTTTGCTTATCGACCAATGCAACATATTTGGTGATCACGCCAGATTTTTCCAAGCGTTTAATACGCTCGTAAACGGCTGTTGTAGATAATCCCAACAAATAGGCGTATTCTTTGGTAGTTCGGTTACTATCCTCTTGAAGTTGAAACAATAATCGCCGATCGATTTCATCAAGTTTTACCATGATAAATTTTCTTTATAATCGTTGAAATTATAAATTTAAAGTTTTATATTCTATATAAATCAATTTTAATAGTTTTATTTCCTATTATATATGTATTTAATTGATTTTTTAACTATAATAAAGTAATTTTATACAATTAAAATTATGCGCCATGAATTACAAAGCTTCCAATAAATTACAGGACCTGCAGTATTTTGGGGAATATGGTGGGGTAAATCCCTCCATTTCCGATTCATCGACCTATACCTTTCTCTCTGCCAAGACCATGTTTGACACCTTTGAGGGCAACACCGAAGGTTGTTATCTATACAGTAGGCACTCCTCCCCTTCCAATTTATACCTGGGAGAAGCCTTGGCAGCCCTCGAGGGTACAGAGACGGCGAATGTAACGGCCAGTGGCATGGGGGCCATCACGGCCGTTATCCTGCAACTATGCGATGCCAATGACCATTTGGTGAGCAGTCGTACAATTTATGGCGGCACCTATGCCTTTATGAAGAACTTTCTGAAAAGGTTCAACATCGGCACTTCTTTTGTAGACATCACCAACTTAACGGCGGTGGAAAAGGCCATTACCCCGAAGACCAAAATGATCTATTGCGAAGGAGTTAGTAATCCGTTATTGGAAGTTGCCGATATCAAGGCGCTTTCTAAACTTGCTAAAAAATTCGGAATTCCACTGGTCGTCGACAATACGTTCTCCCCTTTGACAATAGCTCCTGGGAAATTGGGAGCAGATATTATTATTCATAGCCTGACCAAATTTATTAATGGTACAAGCGATTGTGTAGCGGGAGCCGTTTGCGGTACCAAGGATTTTTGTCTGGCCTTAAAAGATGTGAATAACGGGGCCGGAATGCTTTTGGGCAGCACCTTGGACAGCCTGCGGGCAGCATCGATACTCAAAAACATGCGCACCTTACACATTCGTATGAAAAAACACGGCGAAAATGCCCTCTACCTCGCCGAAAATTTTCAGAAGGATGGCCTGAGGGTGGTATATCCCGGACTAAAATCGCATCCGGGCCATCGGGTGTTAAAGGATCAAATGAATCCCGAATATGGTTATGGCGGACTCATGACCTTGGATGTAGGCTCCTTAGATCGCGCCAATGCACTAATGGAAATGCTTCAGGACAAAAAGCTGGGATATCTGGCCGTAAGTCTTGGATTCTATAAAACTTTGTTCAGTGCGCCTGGAACGTCGACCTCTTCCGAAATTCTCATAGAGGAACAAAAAGCCATGGGACTTGGTGATGGCCTGATTCGATTTTCAATCGGACTCGACAACGACATTCATAGGACCTATTGCACTATGAAAGATTGTATGGTGCAGTTAGGGATTCTGGTTTCAAGTACGACTGTGGTATAATTCAGACAGTCGTTTCAATTTGCAGGGCATTTTCCAAAATTGTAATATTACAGGATAACCGAACGAATTTATGAAGAGCCAAGACATACACCCTATTGAGCCACAAGAGGAAAACATCGTTGAAAATACCGAGCTCAATATTTGGGAGGCCTTATTGCCTGTGGTTATTTTGGTATGCATGCTGGCGTATAATGTATTCGTCTTTGGCGATGATGCCCTAAGCGGGTCTAACCAGTTCATTCTCTTGTTAGGTGGGGCGGTGGCAGCCATCGTGGGGGTTTTCAATAAGGTCACCTACGAGCAGATGTTGACGGAGGTAGCCGAAAATGTACGATCTACTACGGGCGCTTTACTAATCTTACTTATGGTGGGTGCGCTATCGGGAACTTGGCTTATCAGTGGTATTATTCCCTCAATGATTTATTACGGACTTCAAATTCTAAATCCAACAATATTTCTGGTAGCTACCGTCATAATATGTTCGATCATCTCGATTGCCACAGGAAGTTCTTGGACTACGTCGGCAACGGTGGGCATCGCCTTGATCGGAATCGGTGATGCCTTGGGCGTATCCCTAGGAATGACCGCCGGTGCTGTGCTTTCTGGTGCTTATTTTGGGGACAAACTGTCCCCAATGAGCGATACGACCAACCTGGCCCCTGCGATGGCTGGGGGCGACCTTTTCAGTCACATTCGCTATATGACCATAACGACGATTCCCACCTATACGATCACCCTCCTATTTTTCATTATCCTTGGTTTTACCCTGGACCCATCAGGGACCGTGAATACAAAAGAACTCCTCGATTCAATGGATGCCACTTTTAATATCAATGGTTGGTTGTTTATTGTTCCGGTGGTCGTAATACTATTGATCTTAAAAAAAACACCTCCTTTACTGGCCTTATTGATCGGTACGCTCCTCGGAGGGGTTTTTGCGCTTATTTTTCAACCCGGCATTGTTGCCATCGTGGGGGGTGCCGAAAACTTGACATTTCGATCAGCCTATAAGGGTATTATGAATTCTATAACGGTCAGTACTTCGATTGCCACAGATAATGCCGCTTTGAATGACCTGTTTTCATCTAAAGGAATGTCAGGAATGTTGGGGACTATTTGGTTGATAATCTGTGCCATGGTATTTGGGGGTGTCATGGATGGTATTGGCGCGCTTTCCAGGATAACGAAATCATTGTTAAGTCTGGCAAAAACGACTTTCGGTCTTTTCGCAAGTACGGTAACTAGCTGTTTGGCATTGAACGTAACCGCATCCGATCAGTATCTTGCCATCGTCGTGCCTGGGAAAATGTTTGCCAAGGCCTATAAAGACAGGGGCTTGGCACCTGAGAACCTAAGCCGCACTTTGGAAGATTCCGGGACGGTAACTTCCGTACTAATTCCTTGGAATACGTGCGGTGCTTATCACAGTGGCGTTCTTGGTGTCGGAGTTGGACAATATTTTATGTATGCTATTTTTAATTGGTTAAGTCCGATTATGACCTTGATATTTGCGGCATTTCACATCAAGATAAAGCAATTGGCAACTTCCAAAACAGAAGTTAACACTCAGACTCCATAATTCATGTGTGGTTTCTTCAGGCCACAGAACCTTCATGCTTATTTTTAACAATTTTTAACCTGACATTGTGATAAAATCAGGTCGATTGGCATTTAATTTGCTGTTCGACAAGTGATTTTAAAAACGTTCACAATGAAAAAATATGCTTTGCTTTCATTGGTGGCAATTTTAGCTGCCAGTTGTAGTGCACAGGAAAAAAATAAATCGGATTTGGCAAAAGAACCAGGAAAATCTGCACAAACCGAACCGAAAGGCTCATGGCAAGTGAACAAGGAAGTTGACGAAAATGGGAATCTTATTCGCTATGATTCGATTTATTCATGGTCCTCTACCGATAATCCCCATGGCATTTCCTCTGAGGAATTAGATAGTATAACCCAAAGATTCGGTTCGTATTTCGGGAAGGATTTTTCAATGTTCGGGGATGAATTTTCTGGATTTTCACAAAATGACTCGCTTTTTATGAAACACTTTTTCAATGACGGAATTGATGACGATGATCTGTTTTTAAATCATTTTCAGGGAAACATGCCAAATATTCAAGAAATAATGAAACAAATGGACTCCCTTCAAAATCTATTTCTTGAAAAGCAGCAGTCACGCGTTTTGATCCCTAAGGCGGCAGACTCCCTCGAGCGGCAAAAGATTTAAAGGCACATGTCATAAATTGACAAACTATAAATCTGGAAAAGTTTTCCTTCCAGGGTTCCTTTTGTCTATTTTCCTTGGATTGCTTTAGTTATCACTTAATATTTTATAATTTCGCCCCAAATTTCAAATAGTGAACAATGGCAACTGTAACACTTGGAGGAAACGCCTTTCAAACTATAGGCAATTTGCCGAAAATAGGTAGCCAGGCCCCTGATTTTAAATTGACACGAGTTGATTTGTCCGATGTTGATTTGACGGCATATAAAGGGCAAATGCTATTATTGAATATATTCCCTAGCATTGATACGAGCACTTGTGCCAAATCGGTGCGAGAATTCAATCAGCAAGCCACTGCCCTGAAAGGTACTACGGTAGTATGTATTTCCAAAGATCTACCATTTGCCCAAAGAAGGTTTTGTGGTGCCGAAGGAATCAATAATGTAGTGGTTCTTTCTGATTTTCGAGATGGAAATTTTGGAAAGACCTATGGTGTAGAATCTATTGACGGCCCCTTTAAGGGTTTGCATGCAAGAGCTGTAGTAATTATTGACAACACTGGAAAGGTAATCTATACTGAACAAGTTGCTGAAAACTCTCATGAACCTGACTATGAATCCGCCATAAAAGCTTTAAAAAATGCCTGAGGAATCATTTGTAAAGAATAGGGTTAAATCAGTTGGTTTTGCTTTTCGAGGCGCATTATTATTAATAAAGACAGAGGCCAGTATTCAAGTCCAAACGGCTATCGCTGTGTTAATAACCGTAATGGGATTTTATTTTCACATATCGAATACTGAATGGATCTTGCAGATATCGGCCATATCCTTGGTTTTGGGCATTGAGGGAATAAATACCGCCGTTGAGAAGACCGCCGATTTCATACATCCGGAATTTGATAAGAAAATTGGTTTTATAAAAGATATTTCCGCTGGTGCGGTTATGTTCGTATCGGTCGGTGCCATCATTGCTGGGCTTATCATCTATTTGCCGAAAATTTTCTAAATAATCAAACCTGCCGTTTCGTACCTTATCGACAACATTTTAAAAGCCTGAAATTGGGCCATAAAATCTCGTAGCATGCAAAAGTACTTGCGCATACAGGAATATAAGATCTTCATCTATAGGCTGGTTTTGGCCTATGTATTTTACTTTTTGGCCAGGGTCCTGTTTTTTCTTTACAATCAGGATCTATTGGCGGTCGATTCGGTAGTTGATTTTATCAAAATGTGCTTTTGGGGCCTGAGCTTCGATAGTACCGCAATTTTATACGCCAACCTCCTATTTATTCTATTTAGTACCCTACCCCTGTTTATCAATACGACCAGAAGATACCAAAAAGTGCTTTTTTATATCTATTTTATTCCTAACCTCGTGGCCTATGCCACCAATTTTATTGATTTTGCCTACTATCGTTTCACTTTTACGAGAGCCTCTATAGCCTCTTTGGAATCCATCAAAAACGAGTCAAATAAAATGGGCTTGTTGGTATCCTTTCTTCGCGATTATTGGCACATTTTTTTGCTCTTTGCGATTTGTGCCTATGGCTGGATAAAGCTATACAACCTATATAAGGTAAAAAATCAGTATGTCGATAACAAATGGCATTATGTAATCAGTTCGGTAATCGTAGTCCTTATAACGGCTACCTTAACAGTTGGCGGAATACGGGGAGATTTTAAGCACAGTACACGGCCTATTACGTTAATTGATGCCAATAGACATGTTGCTACCCCGGAATACGCAAATATTGTCTTGAACACCCCTTTCAGCATTATACGCACTTTTAATAACAATGATTTTAAAAAACTGTCGGGGATTCCTGATTCGGTAATAGAAAATACGTTCCACCCCATCAAGAAATATGATCATGTGGTGGCCAAAAAGCCCAATATAGTATTGATTATCCTCGAAAGTTTTGGTCGCGAATATCTGGCAAGTTTTAATCAGGACATTGGGGTTGACCAGTATGTTGGCTATGCCCCCTTTCTTGATTCATTGGCCGACCATAGCCTAATTTTTACCAATGCCTATGCCAATGGACGAAAGTCGATCCATGCACTGTCATCGATATTGGCAGGCATCCCTTCTTTTAAAACTGCCTATACTTCATCGCCCTTCGCTACACAAAAAGTCCAATCGCTGATATCCGGACTCAAGGAAATGGGATATGACACCTCCTTTTTTCATGGTGCACCTAACGGTTCGATGGGTTTTTTGGGCTTTGGCAACATCTTGGGGTTTGATCATTATTACGGGAAGACCGAATATAACAACGACGCCGATTTTGACGGTATTTGGGGAATCTGGGATGAACCTTTTTTGGGATATGTGAACTCGGTATTTGCAGAAAAAAAACAGCCTTTTATGGCGACTATTTTTACGGTTTCCTCGCATACCCCTTATATTATTCCTGAAAAATACGTAGGCAAATTTCCCGAGGGCACCTTGGAAATGCATAAAAACATAGGGTATACCGATTTTGCCCTAAAAAAGTTCTTTGAAGCAGCCGAGAAGGAACCCTATTACAAAAATACGGTCTTCGTTATTACGGCCGACCATACCAATCAAATTCATTATGATGAATATCGAAAGATCGTAAATCGCTTCGCCGTGCCAATACTACTTTATGACCCCAACGGTGCCTATATCGGCGTAGATAAAAGTTTGGCACAACAAATCGATATTTATCCTACACTTATGGATATCGCTGGCTACGATAAGCCCTTTCGGAGTTGGGGAAGAAGTCTTCTTAATGATTCTTTGCAAAGACCCTTTGTTGTGACCCATACAGGTTCACATTTACTTTTCATGCGAGATAGTCTTATTGGGGCCTTAGGGGATGACGGCAAGGCCTTGGGATTATATGATATTCATGACAAAGCGCTCTCTAAAAATCTCATTCTCGAGAAAAAAAAGGAAATGCAGGCAATGGAATTAATGGCGAGAGGTTTTGAACAGGATTATATGAACCGGATCATCGACGGCAACTTGAGCGCCGGTCAAAAGCCCCAAAATCAATAAAAATGACGTAAAACCCTTTTCTACTTAAAAAAATTTAAAATATAGTATAACCAAGGTTATTTGTATTTTTACAGGTAATACAAGCGCAGTTGATGGCAAGAAAGAAATCGGTCAAAAAAAATACGAAGGGCTCACCAGCACCAAATAAAAAGATACGATTAAAACCCTCCAAACAGAATAAAATTATATTGGGTAGTTTGCTGATGCTTTTTAGTGTGGCCTTGTTCTTTTCCTTTATCTCCTTTTATTTCACCTGGCAAGCTGATCAAAGCCTCTTGACCGAATTTGCCGACCGAAATAAGGAAGCGGAAAACCTGCTCAATAAATTTGGAGCAAGTGTGAGCCACTTGTTTCTTTACAAAGGATTTGGATTGGCGGCATTGATTTTTGCATTTTTACTATTTATCACGGGACTCCACCTATTTTTAAGTTTAAAGAAATCTGGTTTGCTAAAAAAGTGGATCTGGGGATTACTTTTCATTATATGGATTTCGATTTCGCTTGGCTTTTTTGCTGCCGAGCAACCTTTACTGGGTGGTATCATTGGCTATGAGATGAATGATTTTTTGCAGGATTATACTGGAAAAATCGGTGTGTTTCTGATTTTACTATTCGGCTTGGTGTTTATTTTGGTTCGTTTGTTCAAGGTGACACCAGATATGATTTCCGCATATTTTCATAAGAAAACTGCGACCATAGCCTCTGAATTAAAAAATGGCCAAAAAGAAGGTTCAAGCACGACCAACCTAGTGGACGAGAATGAATCCCCGGTGATCATTGATACCTATACCCATAAAAAAGATATCCCAAAACTTGAAAAAGAATCGGAACTAGACGACTTTGAGGTTACTATCCCGGTCGAAGAGGAAAGTCAGGAAGACCTGACCATGGAGGTGGAACGAATTATCGAAGAAAAAGAAGAAAAGGATAATATCTCCGATAAATTGGTCGATGATTTTGGGGAATTTGACCCTACTCTGGAGCTTGCCAAATACAAATTTCCTCCCATAGATCTTTTGGATGCCCATGGTGCTAGCGGTGGGATTACGATCAATCAAGAAGAACTCGAAGAAAACAAGAACAAAATCGTTGAGACCTTGCGCAATTACAAAATCGGTATTGCACAGATAAAAGCGACCATAGGTCCCACGGTCACGCTCTATGAAATTGTTCCCGATGCAGGCATACGTATTTCCAAAATTAAGAATCTGGAAGACGATATTGCATTATCCTTGGCGGCCTTGGGCATCCGGATCATTGCCCCGATACCGGGAAAGGGCACCATAGGCATTGAAGTGCCCAATAAAAATCCAACGGTGGTTTCGATGCGCTCGGTTATCGCTTCCAGCAAATTTCAAAATGCCGAGATGCAACTGCCGATTGCCTTCGGAAAAACCATTAGTAACGAGACCTTTGTGGTAGATCTGGCCAAGATGCCCCATTTACTTATGGCCGGGGCTACTGGGCAGGGCAAATCTGTGGGACTTAATGCTATTTTGACCTCGCTGCTGTATAAGAAACACCCGGCGGAGGTAAAATTCGTTCTAGTCGATCCAAAAAAGGTCGAGCTTACACTTTTTAATAAGATAGAACGCCACTTTTTGGCGAAATTACCCGATGTCGAGGATGCCATCATTACTGACAACAATAAGGTAATCAATACCTTAAATTCCTTATGTATTGAAATGGACAACCGCTATGAGTTGCTCAAATTGGCCATGGTCAGGAATATTAAGGAGTACAATTCGAAATTCAAATCACGCAAGCTAAATCCACACGAAGGGCATCGATTTTTGCCCTATATTATTTTGATCATCGATGAATTTGCAGATCTTATCATGACCGCTGGCAAAGAGGTAGAAACCCCGATTGCACGATTGGCACAATTGGCAAGGGCTATAGGCATTCACTTGATCATCGCTACCCAACGCCCTTCGGTCAATGTCATTACAGGCATCATCAAAGCGAACTTCCCAGCGCGCATCGCCTTTCGGGTGACTTCAAAAATAGATTCGAGGACTATTTTAGATACTCAGGGAGCCGATCAATTAATTGGTCGCGGCGACATGCTTTTTACCCAAGGGAACGATGTTACGCGAATACAATGTGCCTTTGTAGATACGCCCGAAATTGCAAAGATAACAGAGTATATCGGATCCCAGAGGGCCTATCCGGAGGCCTATGAGCTCCCAGAA
>JALHST010000119.1 GCA_022865355.1 Maribacter sp.
AATACAACAAAATGTTACAAATAAAACAAAGGGGTTGTAAAATACGTTTTGTGGATGTGCCTTTGGAATTGTATTTTTAATCCAAATCCGATATACGATGAAATTGCCATTTTTTCCATTACAATCTGTCTTTTTTCCAGGAGAGACCGTCCCTTTGCATATTTTTGAGGACCGCTATAAGCAGCTCATCAATGATTGCAGGAAGGAGGCCATTACTTTTGGAATACCTGTCTATATCTATGAGACGGTTGCCTATGGTATAGAGGTACAGTTGGTAGAGGTAGTCACCACCTATGAAAATGGCGAAATGGATGTCATCTGTGTCGCTAGGCAGGTTTTTAGAATATTGACCTTTGAGAATGAAATTCCTGGAAAACTGTATGCAGGGGGCATCGTACAATTTTTAGATGCCGTAAACGATGGAGGGGAAATTCAAAAAATAACGGTCTTGAATAATATTCAAGAACTTTATACCCTTATGCACGTACCTTTCACGCCCATATCCGTTGACAAATTCAATAGTTATATGCTGGCGCACAAAATGGGACTCTCCTTTGAGCAAGAATTTGAATTACTTCAGATTGCCAGTGAAAGTGAAAGGCTTCAGTACCTGCAAAACCATTTAGAAAATACAATCCGTGTCCTACAGGAGGTAGATCGCACGAAACGGACAATCGAACTGAACGGGGATTTTAGAAATTTCGACCCGTTGGATTTCCAAGAATTCAAAATAAAGTGAATCCTTTCAAGAATGAATTCATTCGGCGAATTAAATCTGGCATCAAGGACTAACCCCATCCCAACGTTCACTGTGCATTTTTTAACAAGTCGAAGAATAGAAGGCCCCCTTTTTGGTTTTGAACTATTCGCTATTTTGAACTTCTAAGTTTATTACTGCCGACCACTTCGGGATACTATTAACAAATTTCTTATTTTTGCACCGAACCTAAAGACACCTTTTTATGAATCTTCACGAATATCAGGGAAAAGAAATTTTGGCAAGCTTTGGCGTGCGGATCCAGCGGGGAATCGTTGCCCATAATGCCAAGGAAGCAGTGGAGGCTGCAAAACAATTGACTGCCGAGACCGGAACGTCTTGGTATGTCATCAAAGCCCAAGTACATGCTGGGGGAAGAGGAAAAGGAGGTGGGGTGAAGTTGGCCAAGAATCTCAAGGAAGTTGAAGATATTGCAGGTAAAATAATCGGTATGAACCTAATTACTCCGCAAACTTCGACCGCAGGCAAAAAAGTACACAAAGTGCTTGTAGCTGAAGATGTTTACTATCCTGGCGAGAACGAGACGAGTGAATTCTATATGTCGGTACTATTGAATAGGGGAGCGGCAAGAAATATGATTATGTATTCTACCGAAGGAGGTATGGACATTGAGGAAGTAGCCGAAAAGACCCCGCATCTGATATTTACGGAAGAAATAGATCCGGCAACGGGGTTACTTCCTTTTCAGGCACGAAAGATTGCCTTCAATCTTGGACTTTCCGGCACGGCATTCAAGGAAATGACAAAATTCGTAACCTCTTTGTACAGGGCCTATGTTGAAAGTGACTCCAGTATGCTCGAAATCAATCCGGTGCTAAAGACCTCCGATGATAAAATCTTAGCGGTCGATGCCAAAGTGTCTATTGATGACAATGCTTTGTATAGAAGAAAACAATATGCCGAAATGCGCGATTTGTGGGAGGAGAATCCCATTGAGGTCGAGGCACGGGCCGTTGGTCTTAACTATGTCGATTTAGATGGTAATGTAGGATGCATGGTCAATGGGGCCGGTTTGGCAATGGCGACGATGGATCTCATTAAAATGGCAGGCGGGGAACCGGCCAATTTTTTGGACGTGGGGGGAACGGCCGACGCCAAACGAGTTGAAGAGGCCTTTCGGATCATCCTAAAAGACAAAGCGGTCAAGGCCATTCTTATTAATATTTTTGGGGGCATCGTACGTTGCGACCGGGTTGCCCAAGGCATCGTAGATGCCTATAAGAATATGGGCGATGCGATTAAGGTACCGATTATCGTTCGGTTACAGGGTACTAATGCGGAGCTTGCCAAGGAAATTATTGACAACTCAGGACTGGCAGTGCATTCTGCCGTACAGTTCCAAGAATCGGCCGATAAGGTAAAGGCGGTTCTGGCATAATACTAAATCTCAATTTGTAGCATAAAAAAAGGCTGTGTGTGAACACAGCCTTTTTTTATTGTGACCGAACGTATCGGCAAGGTTAAGGCCATTAAACTATGGTTAAATCGCCACTATAAAATTTTGACAGGGAAATTCGACCCCGTAATTTTGACTCAAGGAAGTACCGATGGAAAAATTAAAATTTTGTTAATTATACTTATCAATGTAACATTTTTCATTCCAAGGCGTCTTTTTAATAATATCATCAATCATCAATTAATTAAAAACAAACAAGTCATGAGAAAAATTAGTGTAGTGCTAATAGCGATAATGCTATTATCAAGTGTAAGTAGTTTTGCGAACCGCGAACCCAAAATGGCCGAAATGGCCAAAGACCTATCTGAACAGATAGCCGACCTATTAAACGACAACAACTTCGTCGTTACCGATAATGATTTAACGGCAAATGTTAGTTTTACGTTGAACAAGGACGGCGAAATGGTAGTCCTAACCGTTGATACCGATAACCCGGTTCTAGAAGGATTTGTAAAAAGCCGATTGAATTATAAAAAGGTTGAGTTGGCCACATACCGCGAAGGCAAAACATATATCGTACCTATAAGATTTACGGAGTCATAAGAGAAAAGAATTCAAAAATGAATCCTGATTCGCATACTTTGCGGGGTCAGGATTTTTTTTTGTTTTTATATTTTACGGTACTAATATCCTTGTCCATGTTTTTACGCTGCAACGCCTTGTAGACCGGTTTGGGTCGTTCCGATTTTGCGGCCGATTGTTTGCGCATCAAAACGTCTCCCGGATTTTTTGGATTTTCTTTGGATCCCCGGAGATAGATAACGAGTCCGTTTAAGAAATTTCGTAAGACTTGATCTCCACACGCCATATAGTTCGGATGGTCCTCCTTTCGAAAGAAGGCGCCCAATTCACTTTTTGATATCTTGAAATCAACCAATTTCAATATTTCTACAATATCATCGTCACGAAGCATGAGGGCAACCCGCAGTTTCTTAAAAATATCATTGTTGCTCATTTTGCACGGTCATTTTTTAGCAAGGTATTACAAAATTATGATTGTTGCTTAAACGCTTAGGGTATTAGGGTTCTTTTTACAAAAAAACCTGGTTTAAAATAGCAGCGGTTTTTCTTGAATTTCAGTTACACCAGCCCTATGTTTTTCTGTTTTACCTTAAAATTATGAAAATCAAAGCTTTTACCTAACCAGTGATACCCCAGGAGGGTTTTTCCCGATTCGGCAAAAATCAGCACAAAAATACCACAGTAAGCGACACAATGACATGAATGTGGGGCATAAAAATGACAAAACGGCATATTTTATAAAGTGGTACGTCCTTTGTCTAATACGATGTAGAATCTAAAATCGAAGTTTAATTAAAAACATATGATCATGAGCATAGTAAAAAGAAACGATGTATTATTCCCTTCCTTGATGAATGAAATCTTCAAGCCTGATTGGTTTGGCGGACTTGAAAATACTAGGTTTGAGGTTCCAGCAGTGAACATCAAGGAGAACGAAAAAGATTTTGAATTGGAATTGGTCGTTCCGGGCAGGAAGAAAAAAGATTTCAATATCGAGGTCGACAAGTATGTTCTTACCGTTTCCTCTGAAATCAAAAACGAAGAGACTAAAACTGAGGACAACTACACCCTAAGGGAGTTCGCCTGTTCAAATTTTAAAAGGGCATTTACATTGCCCGAAACAGTGGAAGTCGACAAGATCAAGGCCACCTATGTCGATGGTCTTTTGAAGTGTTCGCTACCCAAAAAGCTCGAAGCCCTTCCCAAACCAAAAAGGATGATTGAGCTATCGTAAGAAAATTGTAAGAACTTATGTCCGGGCCTGCCAACTTTTGGTGGAACGTTCATAATGCCCGACTGCCGGGTAGGCAGGGTTGGTTTAGTTGGTTAGTTGGTAAAGTGCCCCCGAGATTGGAGGCACTTTTCTTTTAAAATCTTACTTAATCGGCTCATTTAAAATGGCCAAACAGCTGATAATGCCTTCTAAAAAATTGCCCAACCGAAGATTTTCATTGGGACCGTGAATACTATTGTCTGGATTTGGAATACGAATTGAAACAGCCGGAAGCCCTAATGCCGAAATAAAGGGGGCTATAGGCTGTGAACCTCCCGTGGTCCTCATATTCACGATGTGATCGTCAAAAACCTTTCCGAGGGCCTGGTTCAGGAAATGCCCTATTTCTGAATCGATTTCGGTTCTGAACGGCAGGGAGCCCAAATGGTAGTCGAAGGATGCCAATTTCGAAAACTTCTTTCGTTCCGCGTCAGTGGGAATAGAATCGACAAGATGGTATCCATTTTCTTCAATATAGGTTTTTAAGAGGCCCATTAACCGACCCCCATCCGATTCGGGCACCAACCGCATATCGATTTCAGCGGTCACTTCGGAAGGAATGTTGGTACGAACTTCATCCCCGGTCCAGCCCGCATTCAATCCCCTAACATTCAATGAAGGAAATTGCATGGCCTCTTCATAGTTATTGCCGATGGCTTCCGCTTGGGCAATCCCTAATTGTGTTAGTAGGCTATCCTTATTCTCAGGGATTTTGTCAAGCATTGCTTTATCCTCATCGCTTAATACGATGCCCTCGTAAAACCCAGGAAGCGTCACTTTCCCCTGAGCATCCTTTAATCCGCCCAGCAACTTGGCCATCCCGAAAACCGGATTTGGGGAAAAATTTCCATACTGGCCACTATGAAGTGCGTATCGAGGACCATAAACTTTTAAAGTTGCAGTCGCAATTCCCCGCGCCCCGTAGGTAAGCGTCGGTAAATTTGACAAGTGCCTGGTACCATCCATAATGAACAACATATCCGCCTTAAGCAGATTCTTGTTTTGAATTACGGCCTCCTGAAGCTGGGGTGAACCCATTTCTTCCTGAAAATCCATAATTACCTTCACATTATAGGCAGGCTTTATCTTTTTCTCTTTCAGGATTTGTAAAGCGGTAATAAAAGATAGGGCCGGACCTTTGGAATCGGAGGCGGAGCGTGCAAATATGCGCCAATCGGGATTGAATTCGGTTTTAAGGCGGTCAAAATCGATGATCCGCCAGTTCCCATCCCGATATTCTTTGAGTACGGGCAGAAACGGATTGGGTTGATCCCATTCTGACGGGTCTACGGGCTGTCCATCGATCTGTAAATAAAAAAGCACCGTTTTGCCCTTTGGATGATTTTTTTTTTCGGCAAAGAGTAGGGGAGCCCCTTTCGTAGAAATTACTTGTGTATCAAAATCCAAGTCAGAAAATAGGTGTTCACACCAGGCCAGATTATGGGCGATCTGGTCGGGATAGTGACCGTCATTTTGTATCTGTAAAAAGGTATTTAGAGCCGTTATGGCATCCGGAAATTTGTCTTGGGCCGCCACCTTTATTATTTTGGGCGACAACGTTTGGGCTGCTAAAAAGTCACTTGAAACAAGCAAAACCAAAAGGAGTGCACGTAGAACTTTTTTTTGCCGCATGACTTTAAAAATTATTGGGAATTGAAACAATTTTGCTTTAAATATTATTTTTAGACATATCTAAAAAAATGACTTATTATATTTATAACCAACGCATTATGGCCAATCATATAAAATAATAGATTAAATATACTCTCTTGGAATACATGTGGGGTAAAGATGCGGTTTTTCTTCTGTTTTTCAGTCCTGCTCCTGCAATATTTTTATCTCGTCGCGCAATTTGGCCGCCTGCATAAAGTCAAGTTCCTTTGCGGCTTTTTCCATGGCCTTTCTCTTTTCCCTGATTAATTTTTCAATCTGTTCCCTGGTCAAATATGCCAGATCTGGTTCGGCTGCACGCAACTCTTCTTTTTCAAAATGATAGGTGGAAACCGAATTTTTGGCAAGGGCATTGTCCAAACTTTTGTTCAAGGCCGTAGGGGTTATATTATGCTCTAAATTATAGGCCGTTTGTTTTTCACGACGATAATTCGTCTCATCGATGGTCTTCTGCATACTGGCCGTAATCTTATCTGCGTACATGATAGCTTTACCATTGAGATGCCGTGCCGCCCTACCGACCGTTTGGGTCAACGAGCGATTACTTCGCAAAAACCCTTCCTTATCGGCATCCAATATGGCTACAAGGGAAACTTCCGGCAGATCCAGGCCCTCACGTAAGAGATTTACTCCGATTAACACATCAAAAATTCCTTTTCTTAAATCCTGCATGATTTCAACCCGTTCCAAAGTATCTACATCACTGTGTATATAACGGCACCTCACATTGATACGGGCCAAATATTTGGCAAGTTCTTCGGCCATTCTTTTGGTCAAGGTGGTCACCAAGGTACGTTCGTCTTTCTCAACACGTTGGTGTATTTCCTCTACCAAATCGTCGATTTGGTTAAGACTGGGCCTTACTTCAATAATGGGATCTAGAAGACCTGTCGGTCGAATGACTTGTTCCACGAAAACCCCTTGGCTTAATTGTAATTCATAGTCGGCGGGGGTGGCACTTACATAGATTACCTGGTTTTGTTGTGCCTCGAATTCCTCAAACTTTAGGGGCCTGTTGTCCATGGCCGCCGGAAGTCGAAATCCGTAGTCCACCAAATTCACTTTACGTGATCGGTCCCCACCGTACATGGCATGAACCTGTGGAATCGTAACATGGCTTTCATCCACTATCATTAAATAATCATCCGAAAAATAGTCCAAAAGACAAAATGGCCTGGTTCCCGGTGCGCGCCCATCGAGATATCTTGAATAGTTTTCAATACCCGAACAATAGCCCAGTTCCCGTATCATTTCAAGATCAAAATTGGTTCGTTCTTCGAGGCGCTTTGCCTCCAAGGGTTTTCCGATATCCTTGAAATAATCGACTTGCTTGATCAGGTCGTCCTGAATTTGGTGGATGGCGTTTTGCAATACATCTTGGGAGGTGACGAACATATTGGCGGGATAAATGTTCAAATTTTCATAAACTTCCACGACCGTATTGTTGAAAGGGTCGAAAGCCTCTATCTCCTCGATTTCATCCCCAAAAAAATGAATTCGGAAAGCATGGTCGGCATAACTTGGAAAAACATCTACCACGTCGCCCTTGACCCTAAAATTCCCGTTTCGAAAATCCATGGTTGTCCTTGAATAAAGCCCCTGCACCAGTTGATGTAAAAATTTGGTACGCGCTATCACCTGATTTTTTTGTATTGAGATTACATTTTTTTGAAACTCCACGGGATTTCCTATACCATATAAACAGGAAACCGAGGCTACCACCAATACATCACGCCTCCCGGACAGGAGGGAGGAAGTTGCACTAAGCCGCAATTTTTCGATATCCTCATTAATTGAAAGATCTTTTTCAATATACAGTCCCGAGGTAGGAATGTAGGCTTCAGGTTGATAGTAGTCATAATAGGAAACGAAATACTCTACGGCATTTTCAGGAAAAAATTGCTTGAATTCTGAGTACAATTGGGCCGCAAGTGTCTTATTATGGGCCAGCACCAAAGTCGGCCGTTGCACTTTTTCTATGACGTTGGCCACAGTAAAGGTTTTGCCCGACCCCGTTACACCCAATAAGGTTTGATAGCGTTCTCCCACCTCAATTCCTGCCACCAATTGCCGTATGGCTTCCGGCTGGTCACCCGTTGGTTTGAAATCGGAAATAACTTTAAATCGCATACGCCAAAATTACAAAACCCCCCTAATTTTATGTACTAAGAATATGATAATCCTTTATTATCGTTTCAAGGTGAAATGGCCCTTTATTTCTATTTTGTCGGCAGTAATGGCCTTGAACCAATAATCGGATGATGGCAAGGGCCTTCCATTCGATTGACCATCCCAACCAATTGATTCCGGATTTACTTCTGCCAATACCCTGCCATAACGGTCATAAATAGAAATGATCGACAAGGTCATCTCATAATTTTCAGGTGGGGGTACATATTGCCAGTAATCATTGATTCCATCTCCGTTCGGGGTAAAAAAAACGGGAAAATCCTTTTCATTCAAATCCCGGTCAACGGTTCTTTGGGCGATACCACACCCATTTTTATCCCGAACATAGGCTATATGCCCGCCCCCGATTACCTGCTCAAAAATTGGACTCTCCTGATAAGGTCCGTCAATAGAGTCCAAAGCGTATTCATAGGTACCCAGCCCACTTACTTGTACCGTAATTTGCTTGCCAGGCGGAGTATTCAGCACATTTATGGCCGTAATCGTGGCAATTTCGGAGGTGACCACGGTAAAAAGCTTTGTTTCGGCACATTCCACGTTGCTACCATTGACGCTAATGTTGTTATAGGCCTCATAGCGATACCTGCCAGGTTCTGAGAGACGTACTTCCCGACTTTCCGATAACAAGGTCTCCTCACTCCCTCCAATCGTCCTGAACCATCTAAAACCATCGGCGGAATCCTCTGTAGTGACGGTATATGGCAATTCGTTGCTACAAATCCCGATCAGACTCGGAAATTCAATAACCGGTTTGGTAGCGATCGTCTCCCCGGTCAATGCATCGACATACGGGTCGCAACTATAGGCCGGGGGGCCCGTAGAGAAACTTTCTTCGGGGCACACCACATTTTGGCCATTTTCATTCATTGGAATGATCCGCACAAAAATAAGCGTTTCGTTCGGCAAGTCAACAGGGGGGTTATACGACAAGACGTTGCCGACGTCGCTGTCGAAGATATCATAAACCCCGGGCAACGTCCCGATAGACAATCTATAATGGGTAGCGGTCGGGGCATACGCCCAGATCAAATCGGTAACGATGGTCACATTCGCCGCATTGTTATCTGGAGCTATCAATTGCGTGCAGGCCGGCGGCGTGGTCACATCTTCGGTGGTAAAGGTAATTCCTGGACATGCTTTTGGCGGCCCGTCATACGGAACAACACTTATACTGAGATAAATTAGGGTATTATCAGGCAATCCGGTCGGTGCCGTATATGAATTCGCCACGCCGGTATTGAATCGATTTAGGATATCAACGCCCCCCGGGGTCTTCCCCATCGAAATGATATAGCCGTTGATGCCTGATACCACCGTCCAACTGATGGTTCCATCGACGGGAATATTCGTTCCGCCGTTTTCAGGGTAGGTAATCGTAGGACATTCTTGGGCGTAGGTGCCTATAGCCCACCACCACAAAATGATAAATGTCCATCTTTTTAACATAGTTCGAAATTCGTACACATACAACCTACCGATTGCTTATCGCTTAAGGGTAAAATGCCCATGTATTTTTCGCCCGCTATACGAAATGGCCCAGTACCAATAATCCGAAGAAGGCACAGGTTTTCCATTGAAATTACCATCCCATCCTACGGCCTTCGGGTCTATTTGAGCTAATAATTTTCCAAGGCGATCATAAATTTTAATGATTTCGACATTTACCTCCCCGGTATCACGTGGTGGTATGAATTGCCAATGATCATTGATGCCATCCCCGTTTGGTGTGAAGAACCGCGGAAAATTTTCTTCCGTAAAAGCATCTTCCACCAAGCGATCCGTACTTCCGCATCCATTTTTGTCGCGAACAAATATGCGATGCGGCCCTTCGGGAATATTGGCAAAAATGGCCGCATCCTGGTAGGGTCCGTTTTCTGAATCCAAGGCATACTCATAACTGCCATTGCCCCGTACTTTTACAGAAATGGCTAGGCCGCCAGGTTGTCTTGTTACTTCAATGGCATCGATTATCGGTAAAGCCGATAATACCGCTTCAAACTCCTTAGAACTAACACACTCCGTATCGGTCCCAAACGTGGCCACATTGTTGTAAATTTCAAAGCGATAGCGTCCCGTTTGGGTAATAAGTGCTTCGTTTTCTTCTGAGAGCAATGTTTCAGAGCCATCCGAGTTTATTTTATACCAACGGTAACCACTGGCTAAAATATCGGTGGCAATTTTTGTTCCCGGTTCGTTCACACACAAGCCAAGCTGATCGGGTATATCTAGTAGCGGGCTTATGGCGCCGCAATCAACCGCGGGTTCCCCGGTGGTAAAACTTTCTTCAGTACAAGAGGCCGCAAGGCCGTTTTCATTATAGGGAACAATTCGAACGAATATTTGTTGGTTCAAAGGAAATTCTTCACTATGCCTATACTCCAGTACATTGCCAACGTCGATATTTTCTGCAATATCGATACCCCCTGGGGTAGTGCCTATTGACACAAAATAGCCCGTGGCGGTGGGGGCATAATTCCAGCGTATGGATATATTGACGTTAGTACCGATCTCTCCATTTCCGGGTGAATTCAAGGTAGTACATGGCGGAGGTGTCGTTACGTCAACCGTCCGAAAGGTTTCGCCAGGACATATGATCAATTGCTGGTTCTCACTGAACATACTGATGGTTGAGTAGATTTGTGTGTTTTCGGGCAGACCGACTTCGGGAATATAAAAATTGGCAAGCCCCGACGAACGCCTATTGATTATGTCAGTCCCGCCGGGGGTAGTACCCAGTGAGATCAGATATCCATATATACCATCTACGGCAGGCCAAGTAATTGAAGTATTTACAGGGACATTGATGGCCCCGTCCGTAGGATTGGTGAGCAATGGGCAGTTCTGGCCATGCACAACGAATCCTAAGATCAGAGAGAATAAGTATAGCGCTTTTTTTTGCATTTGAAGTAAATCAAACACCACAAGATACTACAAATCCCGCTTTTTTAACAACGCATATGACGAATAGATAAAGATTGCCGTCCAAACCAATACAATAAGGACTTCGTACCAGTGTACGTGATAGTCCAAAGTGAATTTTTCGCCAATCTCATTCGCAATCGACTGTACGGCCTTTAATCTAGAAAAAGGTTCCTCGATAAGGTTCGACATTGATTGCAACGGAAGAAAGCCCTTTATCGTCCGGGCCGTGTCCCATGACACAAACTTCCAGCCCAACAAACCAAAGAACATTTGCTCAAAGATGGCCCATAGAATTAGGAAACCACGGGCAAAGGCCGAACGTTTGACCAGAATTCCCAAAAAGAGACAGAAAGAGAAAAATCCGACCAATTTCACAAAAAAGGCAACGAGATATTCCAATTCGGAAAAAATGATCGATACTTCATTGAAGTCCGAATAGATCAACCCCAAGATCAGGGAAACCCCAAAAACGAAAATGGTGGAAATCAAGGCGAAGGAGATTACGGTCAGGAATTTCGATAAGATAAATTCCTTTTTGGAGAGCCCATCGATCAAATTTTGTTTGATCGTTTTGTTGCTATACTCATTGGCCATCATTGAGACGATGACAATGGCCAAAAACAATTTAAAAATAGCCGTTACATAGGTATTAAAGTGCCAGATATAGGGGAAATTAAAAATGCCTTGATCGGCTAAGTGAAATTTAATGGGGCCAATGTCAAATTTGATTGCCGCAATGAGGGCTATTGAGGTCAATAGCACAAAATAGGCTATTATCAATATTTTACTGGCCCTATTGTTCCAAAGTTTAATAAATTCTATTTGTAAAAGTCGTTTCATTTGCTGTCTTCGATTAAGGGGTCCCGCTGGCTATCGATGGCGTTTTGGTCAAGGTCAAAAATTGTTCTTCCAAGCTCTCTTTTCTTTTCACCATATGCGAAAGCACAATTCCCTTTTCAAAAAGTAGGGTATTTAATTCCGCCGCACCCATTTCCTCTTTTAAGAAGGCGGTAACCAGGCCATTTTCTGTTTTTATTTCGCCAAAACTGGCATGTCCTTCCAAAAAAGTTTTAAGCTTTTCGACCTGTTCGGTTTTTAATTCAAAGAAACCATAGCTGGCCAGCATGCCATCTACGGTGCCAGAATACAATTTTTCTCCTTTTCGGAGGATTACGACATGGGTGCATACTTTTTCGACCTCGTCCAAGAGATGGGACGCCAATAAAATGGTGGTTCCCTCTGAGGCTATTTTTTTGATAATCTCCCGAATTTGATGTATTCCTTGGGGATATAGGCCATTGGTCGGTTCATCGAGAATTAAGATTTCTGGATTGTTCAAAAGGGCGGAGGCAATGGCCAGGCGTTGCTTCATACCCAACGAATAGGTTCTGAACTTGCTGTTTTTTCGTTCCAAAAGTCCTACTATCGCTAATTTCTCCTCGATTCTGTCCTCCGGCACTTCCTTAATTTTACATACTAATCGCAGGTTCTGAACCGCCGTCATATACGGATAAAAGTTGGGCCTTTCAATGATGGCGCCAACCTTTTTTAGCGCAACATGGGTCGTTATTTGCCCATTAAACCAATAGAATTTCCCGGACGTTGGGTTCACTACGTTCAAAACAATGCCCAAAGTGGTTGATTTTCCGCTGCCATTCGGTCCCAAAATGCCATACACATTTCCTTTTTCAATAGTAAAAGATAAATCTTTGACGGCGGTTAGATAGCCAAACTTTTTGGTAAGGTTTTGTACGGTGAGTATTTTTTCCAAAATGGTAGTCCTTTTTGATAGTATGCCCTTACTTGACGAAGAAACGCTAAATTTGTTACATACGAATAAAGATAATATAAATCCAGACCATGTCCGAGGAACGTTTAATGTCGAAGAAGAAACTTGCTTATCCGGTAAACGAGCAGTTGGATGCCTATTTGGACCATTATAACCGAAAGATCGAGATACCGATATTTTATGAAGATCTTTTGCGTTTCTCTGGATCGATCGTCGTATATGATTCAAATGATGAGGATACTTTATGGATTCGTGTTTATTATTCCGAAAGCGATCGCCAAGATATTGACTTGAGTCTGAAAAAGGTATATTCTATCTTACATTCCGACGGTAGCAATAGTATCATTCAATATTTAAATGTTGATGCGGTCGACTATTGTACGTTTGGCAACTCGAAACCATTTCGAATCAAGATAAGAAACATTCTCAACGATAACTTCACCTATTTTTATGTCAAGAAAACTGATGCTTCCCGTGTCTATGGCCTTGAATTAGAGCATATGCTCTCACCCTATAACCTTAACTTTTTGGTATACAAGGATACTTTGATCGAAGAACACATATCCGGCATTCCCGGGGATGTTTTTATCAAGGAATTTCTCCCAAAATGCACCGAATCAGAAAAGGCGCAGCTTGCGAAGGAATTCGTAAAGTTTAATGAACGTTGTATGATTCGTCTTTTGGGGGATATGCGTTCCTACAATTACGTCATCGTCCCTACCCATGATTTCGACCATGTCGTCTATAAGATACGGGCCATAGATTTTGATCAACAGTGTTATGAGGGAAAACTTAAGGTCTATCGCCCCCAGTTTTTTAAGGAAAACTTTTTAATGGTCGATTTGGTGCGCAGAAAATTGCAGCAAAATTCAGTAGATCAGTATAAAGTCGAGGAGCGGTCGATTGTGGCCAAAAGGATAATCAGTTCAGAGGATCGTATCGAACAATTGATCAAAATATGTAGGGAAGATGACATTTCATTGGTAGAAAACATTAAATTATTAGGAAGTCAGATCTATGATTTGACCCTTGACGTAAAATTCAGAAGATGCAAGACCATGGGCGAAATATTATCACTGGCCTTGGATTTTGTCAAACGAAATTATGAGAATGTGAGTATGAAGCAGATTATAGAACAGCGGATAAAAATTTAATGTATTCACCACTTTTTTCAAGTCATATTCTCAGGTATTGATTCGATGGGAGAAATCCCAAACTACAACTATCACAATCCGAAAAAAGTGCTCGAATTTCGTGCGATGTTTTCCGGATTTAGGCGCTAGCTTTTCTGTTCCTTGTTAAAGTAGACCAAGTAATAATACATCTGACGTTCCTCGTCCCATCCTTTTTCTACGAATTTTTGTGCCGATTCGAGGTTAATGAAATCAAGTTTTATTTGAATGTTGGTATCTAAATTGATGACATTCTTCATTTTTTTTCGCGCATCGGTGACGGCTTTGTTGGCGATATCGAAGTTTGAAACATCTTCAATGCTATATTTCGGCCCCTTTTCGACCTTATAGTGCTTAAATTCGGGAATCAATTCCGGGTTTTCCATCACTTCGTTCAAGAAATTCGACTCTTCAAAAGCATCATTTTTAGCAAAATGATTCACAGCGCGATTCATAAACAAGACTTCTTGTTGTTTGTCCTCGGCAGGCAACACAACATCTTTTGCGAAATTCTGACAGAATTTCAAATAGTTCTTGGTATAAAAATTATCGTCGGCAAGGGCATCGACCCCTAAGAAATTTTCCAACCAATATTTCGTATCGTAGCGATTACTATCCACCGAAAGCACTTTAAATCCGTCTTCCTTGTTGACATTAAAAATTAGGCAGCCTTTGTCCAATTTGTTGATATTGATTCCTTGTCGGATCACCAAATCCAAATTACTTCCTTTTTCCTCAAACTGAAGAAAATCATGTTTCAGCTCGCTCTTGAAAATGCCAACGGCATCAACTTTTTGGTTGTCCAAAAGAATACCGGTCAAATAGGTAATATAGACCTCGCCACTTTTAATATGTGGGTGATTTGATTGCTCAAATAGGTGTGTGGCCAATTTTTTTGAACTCATGTGTGCCGCACTGGGCTCGTGGAAGATCTCAGAAACAAATTTATAGACTTCATTGAATTCAACGTCGACTTCATTGGTCAAATGATAATAATTTTCTTCCTTTTCACGAAAGGGCCTAAAGAAATATTCCTTTAAAAGCCCCGTGGTCTCATCGTTTAGTTGATGAGGTTCGGCAGATAGAAAAATGCTTTCGTTCTTGTTCTTATTGCCAACACGATGAACCGATAAACTTTCGATATGGGTGGGGTATAGGTTAATCATAATTTGAGTTAATGGGTTAACTAATTAATTCGTTATTGCGACCTTTGAGTTATAAAATAAAAGAGTTGAAGTGCCAGGGGGTTTGTGTATTTAACGATTTAATCACACTTCGCGCTTCGTATTGCCAATTTTGGCCACATCAGTTCCAATTCTCATCGAAATCGAGGTCGTCGTAATTTTCTAAGGTATCATCAAAATCGAAGGTCGGTTCCGATTCGAATTTTTTCTCTGGAGGGTCTTCCGGCAATTCCCCGAAGCTGAAGAGTACATTCGGATAGGAACGCCCGTTTTCTTTTTCGACAATATCGGCTAATTCGACAAAAAAAGTCCACATATTCAAAAAATCGTATACATAGATAAGTCTTGATGTATTTTCTGTAATGACATCCTCCAGATACGTCTCATTCATCAATTTCACGTCCGACCCATGGTCGCTCATATCGAAAAGGGCGATTTCCTCGTCTTGGTTCCATTCGGCATCGCAGGTATAGAACGATGCCATCTCATTACCCATAAATCCGAATGACTGGGCAATTATATTATGAAATTCTTCCAAAGAACTGCTAGCCTCAACCTCTAAATCCCGAAATATATCTTCCTCGGCATCCAGAATTATTCGGATCTTGTAAATCATGCCCTTTTTTTTAGGTAGGAGCAAAGTTACAAAGTTTTGGGACTTTTAACGGCTTTTAGCGCTTCCAATATCAAATAGAATTGCACACCGAAGAGCATGGAAGCCAGGAACAGGTGCAAGGGTTGGGTCGCATATGGAAAATGAAGATAGTACATTACAATGCCCGTAAAAATCTCGGCTAAAATTAAGATTAAAACCCATTTGATTTTTGAATATCCCAATTTCAAACGATAGATCCGATAGGCAATGTACCCGTTCAGCAATGCTACGAAAATCGAAAACGAGCGATGTACGTAAAATTGTAGGATTGGCTGTTGCAACCAAAGGTCCTTGGCGGTTTCTCCTAATAAATCGATTCGATCATCTACGAACTGCCGTACTTGCGTTCCCAAAAGTATTTGTATTAAGGTCACCAGCAGCGCAAAAGTCAAGAGCCGAATCAATAAGGTATCTTGTTTAAGTTGTTTTATAGCAGTTGTCGAAGATGTTGTTTGCATTAAATAGAGCAGCATCGCCACAATACATAAGGCCATAAACATATGGATGGTAATTTTAGCGGGCTCCAAAACTGAAAAAACCACGGTGGCCCCCAACCATGCTTGGAAAATCATTCCAAAAACAACGAGCCAGGAAAGTATGGGTATAATCTTCTTTTTCTTCCAATATTTGATTGAAAAAAGGGCAAGGACTAGCGTTGCCAAGCCGGCCAAGGCACCTAATAAACGGTTTATGAACTCTACCCAAGTGTGGGAGGCATTAAAATTGGCATAGTCGTGTTTTGTATACGGTTCCCAATGCGATTTATCAAAGGTCGTAGTCGTTTTGAAGTTTGATGTCGCCACTTGTAATGAGGCATCCAGAATAATAACCTGTCCTTTTTTATATTCGTGGTCCGGCTTCCATTCCAATTCTGAAATGTTGGTGGGTGGTATGTAATAGCCAAAGCATTTCGGCCAATCCGGACAACCCATTCCACTCCCCGTCATGCGCACTACGGCCCCCGCCAAAATAACCAGATATACTAAAATTATTGAAATTTTAGCCAGTTTTCTAAACGTCATATTCATATGTGAAATGCAATTTCAAGTGCGAAATTACGACACAATTGAAGGATTTTGAAGTAACGGACATCAATTTTTTGAGGAGGTTCTGTACTTATCCGTTTTTGGTAGTAGTCCTAGTTCCGAGCCTTTTTTGAGCATCAAGGCAAAGGCCGCCTCATGTTCATTCGGTATTTCACCCTCTAAGATGGCTTCTTTGATAGCCTCCTTGATAATTCCTATATTTTTGCTAGGCTCTAGATCAAAGGCTTTCATGATCTCTTCACCACTTATGGGAGGTTGAAAATTACGCACATGGTCACGGGCTTCGACTTCCTCGATTTTTTGTCGTACCACCTTAAAATTATGCTTGTACTTTTTTTGTTTTTTGGGATTTTTGGTTGTGATATCCGCTTCACATAGCGTCATTAGATCATCTACGTGATCACCGGCATCAAATACCAATCTGCGGACGGCCGAATCGGTTATAAAATCTTCCGAAAGTATGACGGGCCGTGAACTCATTAATACCATTTTCTGAACGAATTTCATTTTTTCGTTCAGGGGCATGTGCAGCCTTTTGAACAATTTGTAAACCATTTTAGAACCGACAAATTCATGCCCATGAAATGTCCAACCTATTTTTTTGTGGAATTTTTTAGTAGGCGCCTTCCCAATGTCATGCAACAAAGCCGCCCAGCGCAGCCAGAGGTTGTCGGTCGTTTTTGCTATATTATCGACGACTTCCAAGGTGTGCCAAAAATTATCCTTATGGCGTTGACCTTCTATCTCCTCTATACCTTCAAGGGCTACCAATTCTGGAAGTATGTACGGCAATAGCCCGGTTTTGTGCAGGAGGGAAAATCCTACGGAGGGCTTATCACATTCTAAAATTTTATGTAGCTCGTCCACAATGCGCTCCCCGGATATAATTTTTATGCGGTCCTTGTTGTTTGCAATTGATTTTAGCGATTCTATATGAATCTCAAATTCCAATTGGGTAGCAAAACGGATCGCACGCATCATTCTGAGCGGATCATCCGAATAGGTAATATTGGGATCCAGAGGCGTACGGATCAATTTATTCTTTAGGTCGTTTTGGCCGTCGAAGGGATCTATTAAATTTCCATAATCAGTTGCATTCAAGGAGATGGCCATCGTATTTATGGTGAAATCCCGCCGTTTTTGATCATCTTCCAAGGTTCCGTTTTCTACGATCGGCTTTCGACTATCCCTTTGATAACTTTCTTTTCGGGCACCTACAAACTCTAGCTCCAAACCCTTGTGACGTATCATGGCCGTGCCAAAATTCTTGAAAACGGAAACTCGGGGGCGACCTTGAAATTTTAAGGCCACCTTTTCCGCCAGCGCGATCCCGCTGCCTACTGCTACAATATCGATGTCTTTTGGTATTCCTCTCGCGAGTAGATAATCGCGGACAAAACCACCGATTACATAACAATCAAGTCCCATTTCGGAAGCTGCCTCGGCAACTAATTTGAAAATAGGGTTATCTAGCGCTACTTTGTGGTCTTTGAGGTTCAAGTGTTCAATTTTTATGGTCAAAGGCTGGCTGCTTTTGTATATTTGAATTTTACGTTCAATGACTTTGGGTCTTCATGCTGGTTTACCCTTTGATCTAGAGGGCCATAACCCAGAAAATCGAATTACTCTTATAAAAGGAAGCCATTGTTGTTTTTTGACCCAACAACCTACCAATTATTCCCTGATTACTTTTACGGTGCCGTCGTTACTTAATTTAATGATTGCGGATGGTACGCCATTCGAACTATCGCGTTGCAAATTTACCACATAGTCGACTCCTTTTAAAATTACGGGCGATATTTCCGAAAAGCCTCTGGGTGTGGGTGCCCCTGATACATTTGCGGAAGTGGAAACGATGGGTTTTTTGAAATTGGTAATCAAATATTTACAAAATTTATCGGAAGCGACCCGGATGCCGAGGGTGTTGTCAGCCGCAATCAAATTTTTGGCGACACCTTTAGGTCGATCATAAATAATGGTCATAGGTTTGTCCGACAAGCTGATGATGTCATAGGCCACATCAGGGACTTTATCCACATGCCTTTCGAGCATGACTTCATTGGCGACCAGGCAAATTAGGGCCTTGCTGTCTTCGCGTCGTTTCAGTTCATATATCCTATTGACGGCCGCTTCATTGGTGGCATCACAACCAATGCCCCAAACCGTATCGGTAGGGTAAACAATGAGGCCTCCTTTTGTTAGGGTAGCAAGAGCTTCTTTAAGTTCTTTTTCAAACATGTCAATAGGTCTTGATTAACGAATATTCCGCAGATTGTTAATAATCTGGCCAGAGTCGGTTCGATCAAAATATAGGGGAACAATATACCATTTTTTGGATTCACAATTGAGATATGACCCTCTGGTATCAAGCTTGTCATAACAGTTGAAAATTCGTAAAAAAAAAATTTTATCTGTTCGCCTCGTAAGATTGTATGGTGTGCTCTCTGCCAAGTACTAGCAACTTTCGTTTCTTTGAATAGAAGTTACTATTGTTAAAGGAAAGGTATTGATTGAACAAGTTACGCCCAAATATTAGTGCACTCTCGGCTTTTTGCTTTTAGGATATCTTGAAAATAGTATTCTCCAAGTTTCACTGACTTGCTTAAATGAAACAAGGATCTTTTGGGCCACACTATTCAAAAGGCACATAAAGATGTGTAGTATTTGATTTTAAAAACGATTTCTAACAGCACTCTCTCTAAGTTTTATAAATTTGTGCTAGTAAATTATAGTAATCCTTTTTTGAGGAACTGGTGGGTTCGCGGCCAAATCTTCCGTGGGGAGTTAAATTGCTATTATATTCACGGTCATCTTAAAAGGATTTTTTATGAATTATGTTTTCTGGTTTTTAGGTCTAGGTATTTTTGGTTTTTGTATAGGAAAATTCATAAAACATAAATCGCTCTATCCATTTATGCCTTTCCGATACGATTTTAGAAAACGAAGGGATACCTTTAAATTGGTCCTGGAACTATTAAACAGAACAAACGCAAAGGTCATTGTCGAGACAGGGACTTCAAGGGAAGGGCTTAAAGGGGCAAAAAGCAATGGGGCGGCAACCATTGTATTTGGGAAATGGGCTCAAAAGAACCAAGCCATTGTGCATTCGGTCGATATTAGTAAACAGTCGATAAAACATGCCCACGACGAGATTCAGAAACAAGGTCTTGAAAATTTTGTCCAGTTGCATTTATCAGACTCAATTTCATTTTTGAAAAACTTTGAATCCCAGGTTGATTTTCTCTATTTGGACAGCTATGACTATAGTGATGATTTGGAGGAACAGAAAAAAAGTCAGTTACACCATTTAGGTGAGCTTAAGGCAATTGAACACAGATTGCACAACAATTCGATTGTTCTAATCGATGATTGTGACCTGCCAAACGGGGGTAAAGGAAAACTGGTGGTCGAATATTTACTTCAAAAAAATTGGAAGATACTTGTTAACGCCTATCAAATTTTGTTGGTCAATAACAATTTTAGTCCTTATGGACACCTATAAGATTTTTGAGAGTTTCATGAATTGTACAATACACTTTTTAGTAGCACAGTTCTGGATGCCTATTGGTTCTAATGGTTGAAGGATTTGGAGGGATCTTCAAATTTTAGGATACACTTATGGTGCCCCCAAAGGTACTTTTATATACCTCATATAAAGCTAGGCTTCCATGGTCTTATAGGAGAAGGAAGGTTTTGGTTCAAGATACAGCCGTCGTAGTTCAAGATAGCGTTCGATTTCGCCCAAGGCCGCCAGGTAACTGATAACTAGTCCTTTATGGGCATCTAAGAAACCAAGACGTATCACAAAGTGATATACGAATTTCCACATGGGTTTGATAATCAAATTAGCGTACGAAAATCTTTTTTCCTTGCTATAGGCTTCCTTGGCCTTGAATCGGCCGTAGGTAAGCATTTTCGATTTATAATCCGTATAATTTTTATAGGAATAATGAATTAATTTTTCATTAAAAATACCTGTTTTTCCTTCGACCTCCAAGGTTTCGTGAACGATGCGCTTCACGGAAAACCGAACTTTTGATTTTTGGAACAAGCGGTAGTTTTTATCGGTCCGCCACCCACAGAAATGCAAGGGTTTTGAATTGAACATGAATTTTTTATAGAACCAATAGGCGGCATAGGGGCGCTCAAGGGACAAAGTTGCCTCGATTTCATCTTTGAGCCGATCGGTTATGACTTCGTCTGCATCGGTAAAAAGAACCCAATCGTTCGATGCCAATGACAGCGCATATGATTTTTGTTTTGTAAAATTTTCAAAAACTCTTTGAACTACCTTTACTTTGGGATGTTTTGAAAGAAATTCAAACGTACCGTCATCACTATATGAATCAACCACGATGATCTCATCGGCAAATGAGATTGAAGATATACATTGCTCAATGTATCCAATTTCATTGTAGGTAATTACCAAAGCGGTCAGCTTTTTCTTATGGAGGGCTAATTCGGTCATACCCTATAATAACTTAAAAATTGGCGAAAAATTATATTTCCCCAACGTTTTCAAGTGTTAAATGGGTGTTTTAGGGAGGACACAATGTGAAACTCAAAAAAAATAAGCGGTTTCCGAGGCCTAAGGTTGCGTTTTCCTGAGACGTTTGAGTTCCTTGTAGCGCGCGTAGACCCCTAGGGCATTCAAATAACAAATTATCATTCCTTTTTTACCATCGAGAACACCCAAACGAAATACATAATGGTATATAAATTTATACACCGGACGCACGATAAAATGATAAGCATTCGGGGTATAGCCCTTACCGACTTCCTCAATGGCTTTCATTTGCCCGTAACGTACCATTTTATAGCGGTAATCCTCATAATCCTTATACGAATAATGGATTAATTTGTTGTGAAGAAAATCAGACTTTCCCTTCACGATCAAGGTTTCATGAACGATTCTTTTTTGTGAAAAATGAACCTTGCTTTTTCTGAAAAGTCGATAGTTCTTATCGGTTTGCCATCCGCTATAGCGCAAGACTTGATTTTTGAACATAAAGGTCCTATAAAAATAAAATGCACTTGCTTTGGTTTCTTTATTTTTCACTGTAGTGAGAATCTCTTCTTTGAGAGGTTCAGTAACCCTTTCATCGGCATCTACAAAAAGCACCCAATCATTTGAAGCCTGTTTCAAGGCAAAGGACTTTTGATCGGTGAAATTTTTGAAGGGTCTTTGTATCAGCTTTACATGACGATGTTTTTTTATTTGTTCTATGGTTCCATCGGTACTGAACGAATCCACCACGATTATTTCATCGGCAAAATCCAGATTTTTCAGGACGGCATCAATGTGCTCTATTTCATTATAGGTGATCAGTAGTGCGGATATTTTTGTGTTTTGGGATTCACTCGTTGCGGCTATCTCGTTGTACACCGAATTATAAACCTGCAGTACATTTTGGGCAACGGTATCATCATTAAAGTTCTGCGCAAATACATGTCCTTTTTCTGCCATTTCCCTACGAAGCATAGGATTTTCAAATAACATATCGAGTTTATCGCGCAGTATTTCGGCATTAAAGGGATCGATATAAATTGATGAAGGGCCACCAGCCTCCGGAAAGCAATTTCCCATGGTGGAGATAACAGGTATTTTGCTGTACAAGGCCTCTATAATGGGAATTCCAAACCCTTCGCATATCGACGGGTAACAAAAAACGGTCGCCAATTGATAAATGATGGCCAATTCTTTCACAGGTACATTCTTCAAAAAAGTTACTTGTTCCTGCATCCGATTCTTTTCGATAAAGGAATGTATTTTTTTAGTGTATTTTTTTTCAGCGCCAATGAGCACGAGATGATGCTGCGTACCCTGAATTGCCTTAACGATGGTCAAGGCATTTTTGCGTTCTTGAAGGGTGCCTACATTAAGAATAAATTCGTTAGGCAGGATGAATTTTTTGGAGACTTCTTCTTTTTCGGCCAGGCTATATCGCTGTTTGTAAGCCTTATTGCAACCTTGATAGACTACATTTATTTTTTCGGAGGGTACGTCCAGATATTTGACGATGTCACGTTTGGTCTGTTGGCTAATGGCAATTATCTTGTCGGCGTGTTCGGCGGCATGTTGAAATTTTCGCTTATAAATAATACGATCAAATAATGAATAATAATGCGGATGGCTTAAAAATATCAAGTCGTGTATTGTAACGACCGAAGCGACGCCTTTTCTCGTGAGTCCCGTGGGAGTTTCTCCCGATAGACCGTGGAAAATATCGATATGGTCCTCCACGATTTGCTTGGTCACCGGACCGAGTCGCCAAATGGAAGAAAAGGTGATCCAAAACCATCCCTTTGGGTACTGAATAATGGTTCTAGACAGGGGTTCCAGCAAAAGGGTCTTTGCCGGTTTGGTGTCGTACAGAATAAACTTGTCGACCGCTGTAAATTTGTGAAGAATTCTTATAATATCCCTTCCATAATTCCCGAGCCCCGTATTATTGTGGAATATTCTTTTGGCATCGAAACCAATTCTCATGTGTATTATTTCCTATTACTCTCAAATATAGCCAAAACTTTTTTATACAAATTGCCTTCATTTTCTAGGAAAGGTATATTAGATGCTTTATTTTACGAACCGATTTGTAATCATGCCATAATAGGCCGCTTCGAACTAGTAATCACTGAACGCTTCATCAGAACCAATTGACCATGGAAAACCTATTTGTTTTTTTAATTGTTTGCATTCTAGGGTACCTGCTGGTCAAATTCATTAAATATCGGCCGCTATACCCTTTTATGCCCCTACGCTTTAACTTTGGTAAAAGAAGGAATACGTTTCGCAAGGCCTTAGCGCTCTTGGATCAAATAGATGCCAAGGTATTGGTCGAAACGGGTACCTCCCGGCAGGGTCTTCGGGCGGCTAAAGGGGATGGTGCCGCAACCATTGTCTTCGGGAAATGGGCAGAACAGCATGGGGCTTTTTTACATTCGGTCGATATTAACGAACAATCAGTGATTGCGTCGCAACGGGAAGTGGACATTCAAGGAATGAGCAAAAATGTAAAAGTATATTTATCGGATTCCTTGGTCTTTTTAAAAGATTTTAAAGAGCAGGTTGATTTTCTTTATCTTGATAGTTATGATTATAGCAAAGATCCCGAGGTTCAAAAAAAGAGTCAATTACATCACCTTGCCGAATTTAAATCCATCGAGCACCGATTACACCGGCAGAGCGTGGTCCTCATCGATGATTGTAGACTTCCGAACGGGGGTAAAGGCAAAATGGCCGTTGACTATATGACCCAAACTAATTGGAAAGTTCTGGTCAATGCCTATCAGATTCTATTGGTTCGGAAAGACTCTGGTCTTTAAAAAGTTTACAAGTTTCCTTTCGAATAAAGTGGGTTCGAACAATTCATAAAGCCTTTTTGTTTGTTTCTTTATTTCCTTTTTTGACATTGGGGAAAGAAGGTTCTCGAGATAATCGGCGACATGCACTACTTGATTATCCGCGTTCGCATAGGTATGCCATCCTTTTTTATCGATCCATGGCGCAAAAATTGAAAATGTCGGGATTTCGAGGGCCTTCGCCATGTTGGTAGCGCCTCCTTCATTTCCAATATAACAGCTACAGAGGGAAAGCAGGGCTAAAAATTTACGAAGATCGGGGGCAAAGGCGTTTAACTGGATCCTTTTGCGAGCCTCCTCGCTACAAAGATCATAAATTTCCTGTATTTGAGGCGCTTGGGATGGAATGTAATTGAGCAAAAAGAGCGCATCGGTATTTTCGGCAATACGGTCTATCACGTTCGCCATATAGCGAATCGGGTAGGTTTTTGTCACACTACTCCCAAGGAGCCCCAACATAATCAAACGCCCGTTTGGCGCAATACCTTTTTCGTTTAAAAAAGTCCGCGCATCTTCTATCTCCTTGTCATTCAAATATATTTTAGGCTTACTTTCAGTATTCAAAGCGCCAAGGTCTAAGGGGCCTAATAGTCCTAGGCGGTCGTCAATCGTGGTAAGGTCACCGCCTCCCGGTTGTCTTGTTTTGATGGGAACAAGATGGGTGTATAAAAAACTCGAATACCATTTCTTGTAGGCAATTCTGATTTTTGCTTTGGAAAACGCAGTAATCAAATTGCTTTCGATTTTTCCATACACATCGATTACCACATCGTAACGTTCCCTGCGGATCGCTTTCAAAAACTTATAAAACCTTCTTTTATCGTGACCATCTTCATTCTTGAAGATTACGATTTTATCAATAAACGGATTGTTTTCAACTACTGCCGTAGTCGGTTCGTTGATAAGATAATGAACGATCGCATTGGGCAAATGGTTTTTCAAATGCTCGCATAGGAGAGAACTCACCAACACATCCCCGATCATTTTTTGCTGAATAAGCAATATTTTCATACCGTTACCATCATATTATGGTAGTGTGTGAGACTACTAGATTTAAACCGCTACATTATATTCGCGCAAGGCATCGTTCAAGGAGGTTTTCTTATTGGTACTTTCTTTACGGGTACCGATGATCAGAGCGCAGGGCACCTGATAGTCGCCCGCAGGGAATGATTTTGTATAACTCCCGGGAATCACGACCGAGCGCGCCGGAACCACACCCTTTCGCTCTATGGGTTTCTCGCCCGTAACATCGATGATCTTGGTCGATGCGGTCAGTACTACATTCGCGCCTAAGACGGCTTCACGCTCCACGCGCACCCCCTCGACCACGATACAGCGCGAACCAATAAAGGCATTGTCCTCAATGATTACCGGGGCGGCCTGTAAAGGTTCGAGTACCCCGCCAATACCCACGCCTCCGCTTAAATGGACGTTTTTCCCTATTTGTGCACAACTCCCCACAGTGGCCCAGGTGTCTACCATCGTACCCTCATCGACATACGCGCCGATGTTTACATAGCTAGGCATCAAAATGGTGCCTGCCGAGATATACGCCCCATGTCGGGCGACGGCAGGAGGGACCACACGGATGCCTTTTTCGGCATACCCTTTCTTCAAAGGTATTTTATCATGGTATTCAAAGATTCCGACTTCCAGGGTTTGCATCTTTTGGATGGGAAAATACAACACGACGCCTTTTTTTACCCATTCATTTATTTGCCACCCTGCGCCTTCAGTGTTCCCGTTGGTTGGAATAGGTTCCGCACAGCGCAATTGGCCACGGTCCAATAAATTGATGACTTCCCGGATGGCCTCTTGGGTGGCCTTTTCTTTTAAGAGTTCCCGATGGTTCCAGGCATTTTCAATGGT
This sequence comes from Maribacter sp., assembly GCA_022865355.1. Classification (GTDB taxonomy): domain Bacteria; phylum Bacteroidota; class Bacteroidia; order Flavobacteriales; family Flavobacteriaceae; genus JALHST01. The sequence goes on from JALHST010000119.1 coordinate 25,893, forward strand.
TTGTCGTAAATCAGTCATGGGTCATTAAAATTTGGGTAAAGATAGGTGGTGCGGTGAGAAATCATCCACCAATTTTACACATATAACAATTTATGGGTTATTTTTGCCAAAAATTTGAAGTGGGAAGGATCGTAGCCTTAGATTATGGAACGAAGCGCACGGGGATTGCCGTAACCGATGAGTTACAGCTAATTGCCTCAGGATTGACTACGGTGGCAACACAGGATCTGATCAAATTTTTGAAAAACTATGTTTCCCAAGAAAAAGTGGCCTTGTTTATTGTCGGCGAGCCCAAACAAATGGATAGTACACCTTCAGACTCCGAAGCTTTTATTATTCCATTCATAAAAAGACTTCGAAGCACGTTTGCAACGATTCCCGTTGAGCGGGAAGATGAGCGGTTTACTTCGAAAATGGCCTTCCAGACCATGATCGATGGGGGGCTCAATAAGAAACAACGAAGGAACAAGGCACTGGTCGACGAAATAAGTGCCACCATTATTTTACAGTCCTATTTAAATCGAAAGATAACATGATATTACCCATTGTTGCTTACGGAGATCCCGTTTTACGAACAGTCGGCAAAGACATTGATACAAGCTATCCCAAGTTTCGGGAACTATTGGAGAATATGTGGGAGACGATGTACCATGCCAATGGGGTTGGCCTTGCAGCACCGCAGGTGGGCCTCCCAATACGCCTGTTCTTGGTCGATACCTCGCCTTTTGCCGATGACGACGATCTGACCAAGGAGGAACAGAAGACCTTATCGGGGTTTAAAAAGGTTTTTATTAATGCGAAAATGCAGGAAGAAACCGGCAAAGAATGGTCGTTTAATGAAGGGTGCCTTAGCATTCCGGATATTCGTGAGGATATCGTTCGAAACGATACGATTACCTTATCCTATATGGATGCCGATTTTAAAAGCCATACCGAGACCTACGATGGTCTCTTGGCCCGTGTGATCCAACATGAATACGATCATATTCAAGGTATTCTGTTCACTGACAAACTATCCTCCTTAAAAAAGCGATTATTAAAAGGTCGGTTGAACAATATCTCCAAGGGGAATATATCGGTTGATTATAGGATGCGTTTTCCAAATGCAAAAAAAGCACGTTAAAGAACAACCATATTCGCAGGAAATGTATAATATTTGCGTATAAAAATAAGAGAATCTAAATGGATTTAGACAAAATTTTATCTATCGGTGGGAAACCGGGATTGTACAAAATGGTAACACAAACCCGTTCAGGCTTTGTTGCCGAGGCCCTACTGGATGGCAAAAAAATATCGGTAGGACTTCAGAGTAATGTGAGCATTCTCTCTGAAATCGCCATTTATACCTTGGAAGAAGAAGTCCCGCTGAGGGAGGTATTCTTAAAGATACAGGGAAAGGAAAAAGGTCAAAAGACCTCCGTCACCCATAAGGATGATAAAATTAAGCTAGAGGAGTACTTCTTTGAAATTTTACCCGATTATGACGAGGACAGGGTCTATGCCAGTGATATCAAAAAGGTGATCCAGTGGTACAATATCCTGCTCGAGAAGGGCATGACCGATTTTTCGGAGAAGAAGGTGGAGAAAGAAGAAAATCAAGAGAAAGCCTCTGAAAAAAAGACCGTTGCCAAAAAGCCGAAAACCGAAAAGACCATCGCAAAGAAATCTACGGTTTCAAAAACATCGGGAAAAAAAGTCGCCATAAAAAATCAGGCGGCCAAGAAGACATAGAATGGCAGGAATTTCTGGAGTGTGTTTTAAAAACGGTGCGTAATGAAAAGTAGTGGATTTTACGCTCTAATCTTTCGATTTATAACTGACCTTTATTCTTTGTGTGTAGTTTCGTTTTAGCACTTATTCTACTATTTTTTATAAGCGCTTTTATGAATTCACTATTAATTCCTTTTAATTTCATTGTCTATAAGTTCAAGTAACTTTTCAATTTTTATATTTAGATTTTGAAAATTTTCAGCTTCCCATTGCCTTTCTCCAAGGGTGAATGTCAACCATGATTTGTAATAATTGTTTTTCACTAAAAGATCATAATCTATTGGTTCAATCTTATCCCAAAAACGACCGCTTTTGAAGAGTTCAAATTGCCTTTCTTTTGCTGAATTAAAATTCTGAAGACTACTATTTTGTAGGTCAAACTGATATCCAACCCATTTATCGTAGTAGTCACCCAGTAATATCCTTAGACTATCATTTTCGATTAAGTCAGGTCCTTTTATTTTCAATGTTTCATAAGAACCAGAAGTGTGTGAGAACCTTGTTGTATTAAGAGAATTTGCAAAATGAAAATCCAATGAATCATTGTAAGGTAATTTGTTGACAATACATTCTAATATAATCGCACAAGACCTAGCAGCGGATAAGTGTTCTTCAATATTTGAGATTATATCTTCTTTATCACTGATCAATGCAGACTTCATTTCTTTTAAAAGTTTGATCTCCTCTCCTTTCAATTTTCTTTTTTCATTCCAGTTATTTATTGTCAAAGCAATTAAAATTCCAATAACCACCAATACGATTTCTCCAGTAGCATAAAGTAAATACTTACTGAATTTATTTTCAGTTACTAATCGTTGCCGAATTCTTCTAAAGAACTTGATCATAGTCTTACTGGTTGATTTGCTCACGACTTGGCGTGATCAGGTTTCGGTAATCAAAAGAACATTATCATTGCTAAGTTATAAAAAAGGCAAACGGTCTCGTATCGCCCTGAGTGACTGGAAAATCAGCCGATATATTTGCATGAACGTTTCGCTCAATAAATATGGGCGCATTTCGCCTTGTGTAAGATCATCCTAATTGCCCTTATACATCGTTGTGCAACGTTTTTTTATAAATCCATTCAAGTGTGAAGCAGAGAAACAATATTCCAAGAGCAATTATTACTCCCGTTCTGTTTTGTGTAAATTGTTGAATCAACAAGGTAATAAAAGCCAAAAAACAAAGAAAACTTGCCACTAAATGAATCCACTTTTTTGATTCTAATTCTTTATGTTTTTTAAAACCGATATAGTTTACGATGCCGAATATTAATAAAAACCCTGCGCTACCTGCGGTTGAAATACTTTGTAAGTTAAATAAGTTTACCAATACAATGGATAATAATGCCGTTATAAGAAAGCCTATAGGTTTGCCCCAAAATTTATGGCAAAAGTATTTTGGCAGCTCTTCGTTCGCTGCTATATCGTAATTTATTCTTCCGCTCCCTAAAGTGGTGGCATTTATAGCCGAAAATGTAGAAATCATAGCAGTTACCGTAATAATTTTAAATCCTATTCGGCCCAATGTTGGTTCGGCCGCTTTGGCCAAAACATAGTCTTGGGCACCTGCAATTTCATCAAATGTTAAAGCACCAACCGTGACTATGGCGATCAATATATATAATATAATGACAAAACCAACGGCTCCGAAATAGGCTTTTTCCGTATTTTCCTCTTTATTCCTTAAATCAGAAATAGAATTGGCTATCAACTCAAATCCCTCATAAGCCACAAATATGACCATACCACCCGAAAGTAATAAAATCGGACTTTCCCAATTTTTGGGCGAAAGTTGGCCAAGGTTTTCGGGATGAATTGAAAGGCCATAAAAACCTATGCCTATAAAGGCAATTAGAATTATCAGTTTAAGCGCTACCGCCACAGATTCGAT
>JALHST010000120.1 GCA_022865355.1 Maribacter sp.
AAATCGGCATTATCTTGCCGTAATAAGGTTCTGTATTCGGCCCGTGAAGTAAACATTCTATAGGGTTCTTCAGTGCCTTTGGTAATTAAATCATCAATGAGCACCCCTATATACGCTTCATCCCTATTTAAAACAAATGGATCTTGTTCGTTCAATTTTTGATGCGCATTGATCCCCGCCATCAACCCCTGGGAGGCAGCTTCCTCGTAGCCCGTCGTGCCATTAATTTGTCCGGCAAAATATAGGTTTTCAATTAATTTGGTTTCCAGGGTATGGCGCAACTGTGTCGGCGGGAAATAATCATACTCGATGGCATAACCAGGTCTAAAAAATTTTACACTTTCAAACCCTTTCACCGAACGCAAGGCCTTAAATTGAACATCCTCAGGTAAGGACGTCGAAAAGCCGTTTACATAGACCTCCACCGTATTCCAGCCCTCAGGTTCGACAAATAATTGATGACTATCCTTATCGGCGAAACGGTTGATTTTGTCCTCAATAGAAGGACAATATCTTGGTCCGATACTCTTTATCCTGCCATTAAACATAGGGGATCGATCAAAACCCTCTCGCAATAAATCATGCACCAAGGCGCTGGTATGGCTCATGTGGCAATCGAGTTGCCTAGATAAAACCGGGGTGACCAAATATGAAAATTTTTCTGGGAATTCATCTCCTGGCTGTACAATCATTTTAGAATAATCCAACGAACGGCCATCTACCCGTGGTGGTGTTCCCGTTTTCATTCTTCCGCTTTCAAAGCCCAAAGCGATCAACTGCTCGGTGATACCGGTTGCCGACTTTTCCCCGGCCCTTCCGCCCCCAAATTGCTTGTCCCCAATATGAATTAGTCCGTTCAAAAAAGTCCCATTGGTCAAAATTACCGCCTTGCCTCTGATGGGTATTCCTAACGAAGTTCGTACGCCTTTGAGCACATTATTCTCGATTAGAAGACCCGTGACCATTTCTTGGTAAAAATCAACATTTGGGGTCCCTTCTAAAGCTAAACGCCACTCTTCCGCAAACCGCATCCTATCATTTTGGGTCCTAGGACTCCACATCGCAGGGCCCTTTGACTTGTTCAACATCTTAAATTGAATTGCTGATTTATCGCTTACCACACCACTATACCCTCCCAAGGCATCGATCTCGCGCACAATTTGTCCCTTGGCAATGCCTCCCATGGCCGGATTGCATGACATTTGTCCGATTGTCTGCAAATTCATGGTCACCAAAAGCGTTTTCGACCCTAAGTTTGCCGCTGCTGCCGCTGCTTCGGCTCCGGCATGTCCACCACCCACTACAATAATATCGTATTCTTCTAAAAACATATTTTTACAATTGTTCCACGTGGAACATTCTCATTTTTTCGGTTTCTTTTGCCCGCATCCTATCTTTCTCCGATTTTATTTTATCATTATACCCCATTAAATGCAATATCCCGTGCACCATTACTCTCCTCAACTCGTCATTAAAATCCTCCTTATACCGCACCGCATTTTCCGAAACCCGGTCAATAGAAATGAAGATGTCGCCAGCCACCTCGTTTCCCGCAGAATAGTCGAAGGTGATAATATCAGTAAGGGTGTCATGTTCTAAAAACTTCGTATTTAAGCCCAATAGATACGTATCTGAGCAAAATATATAGCTCACGGTCCCGACTTGAAAGCCTTCGGAAGTAATTACCCTACTAATCCAATCGGCATACCGGTCAAAATTATCAAGTTTAAAATCAATTTCAGTATGGAACTCTATCATCACTCTTAAAATACTCCTTGACCTTGTTTTGATATTTTTGGCGCAAAGGTAATGCTTGTCTATTCAAAATCTCAATTTCATTACGATAATTCTCTAATAACAAAGGTTTTGTGGTGATGGGATTATCAAACCCATCCTTATTTGCCTTGCTCTGTCGCTGAGGCTTTTTGCCCTGCTCTAAGGTGGCATTTTCTAATTTGAGCAATTGATACTGAATAGTATTTATTTTGGCTATATTTTGTTGGGTAATGCCATTCTGTAAAAGGTCATTTTCAAAATCTTCCATTTGTTGAAGAAGCTTTTTTCCCAAATCCCTGTCATTTGCTTCTATCATATCCTGCAGCTGTTGTTCAAGCTGCTCTCGAAGTAACTGTTGCGTTTTGTATATTTCAAATATTTCCTTTAATTCCTCTTCGGAATACCCTTCATTTCCCTGACCCTGTTTTGAGTCGCCACCTTTTCCCTTACTCTCACCTACTCCGTTTAGCTTTTCATTACCTTCTCCGCCCTTTCCCTCGGCTCCTGCTTGCCCGGTCTTGCCATTTTCAGCATTCCCTTCGCCTTTTTCTCCCTGGCTACCTTTTTGGTCCTCGCCCTTTTCGGCGCCCGTAGAACCTTTACCGGCCTTTCCCATACTGTTCATTTTTTCCTGTAGTTCGCCCTGTCCCTGAATTATATCCGGCAATTGAAAATCTCCCCCGCCTTGACCCTTGCCCATTTGCATGTTTTGCTGCATATTATCCAATATATTTGCTAGAAAATCGGACAACGCATTCGAGGCATTCAAAACATATTTTTGATGCGAAATCGCCTGATAAAATTGGTCTTCGGTATTGCTCTCTAAAGATTTATCGATGTTATAGTATATTTCGGTTATCTGCTCGTTTACAAATTCTGAAAGTTCGGCACGCCGAAGTGAAAGTGCAAAGAGACTATCATCGACATGTTCGAACAAATTACGCAATTCTTGTTGCTCCCGAACATTGCCTGAAAACTGCGATATATCTGGATCCGTTTTTCCCAAATCACTAAATAACTTTTCCTGTTTAAAGGAAAATATCAGCAAATTGTCCAAGATTTGCCGTAACATCTCAGCATCTTCCACTTCATCCGAACTACCGCCCGCCGCCGCCTGTTGGAGCTCTTCACTCATCTCCTTGATTTTTTGAGCCGCTGATTTCTGCTTCTGTTTGGCCTTGTCGGCATTCTCCTGTCTTCCACCTGTATTCGAGGATTGCTCAATCCCCTGATGTTTATTGATCTCTTCCAAGGCGTCTTTATGGTCCTTTTTGATACTCTCTGATTTGGCTTTATCGACTTCTATGGCCAAGGGCTTTTTCAAGTTTTCATTGTCCTTTGATAGTTCCTCCAATTCCTCCGCAATTTCCTTGAACTTTTGATTGATCTTTTCCTGTTCCTTATCCGAAAAGTCCTTTCCTATTTTAAGTTCGGACAAGATTTCCTCCTTTTCCCCCAATTTATCCAAATCCTTGGCCAATTGTGATGCCTTTTCAGTCACATAATACCGTTTGGTCAATTCCAACAATTGTTCAAGATTACGTTCTCTGTTCTGTTGCTTTTTTCCCAGTTCCTCCAAGCGTCTTGCAAGCTCTTCCTTATCGATCTTTGCCGCAATCTTATTTAATTCTTCCAGAAGTTTTCGGTTCTTTTCTGCCTCTATCTCTTGGCGCTCCAAACGTTCTTTGAGCAATGCGCTGCGTTCCTGGTCCTTTTCATCCTTATCGAGGTTTTCCTTTAATTCCTTACTAAATCTTTTCATAAGGGTTTCTTGTTGCTCCTGTTTTTTAAGAAAATCCTTTATTTGATTCTGGTCGTTAAAATTCATCTGACTTTTTTCCTTTTGTCCGGTATTAATTTCATTCAAAGTTTCCTTTTGCTCCTTTAATTTTATCAGAGATCGATCCATTTCGCCAATAATCGATTCTTGAAGGTCAAGGTCCCTATTGCGAAGTTCATCCTCATTCATCAGGGAAGTGCTAAATATTCGCGATTTGGTGTGCTTCCTATTATGAATGGCATCGTTGTCTATCACCTCAAAATAAAAGCTATAGGGCTCCCCGGCGGTAAGTGTCAGGCCTGATGGGAAGGTGTAATAAAATTGGTAAAAATTAGTTGCTGGATTCCCAATTTCTATGATCTGCCTCTCATTTTGGTTTCGCTCCGAATAGCAAACAAGCCGTATCGTAGCCACTTGATAATCATCAGAGGCCTCGCCGATATAATATGAAATATTAGGGTCAATGGAGTCTAGAACTTGTTCAACACGTATGCCAGGATAGGCATCCTTTACAACACGTAGCTCATAATCAAGCTTTTCATACGCTTTTACGTTTTCGTTTGATGTGGAAATCTGATATGGGAAATTTGAAAATATACGTTTAGACAGGTTGAACTTTCCATTATCGTTTGAAAAAGACAAAATCGTATCGGTTGAAACCAAGTCAATATCCTTGGTGTTCTCCCCCTCAATTTTCCAAGTAACCTTAGTCCCCTCGGGGAAGACGGCGTTCCCGGTGCTTTTTAATGTCTCTGAAGCCCTATTGATGTAGTTTGGATATTCAAGTACGAGTTGGAAATTCTGGATCGAGGGGGTTCTAAGGACATTCAGATGATACCTTTTTGATTTTATACCGTTTGCCATAAAATAGAAATCGGTATTCTTTACGGGCGGGGAAAACGTGTAATTGTAGATGTTGTTCTGTTCCTGCAAAATAAAATCGGTGCCATCAATATTCATGAATACATCCCTGGGCCGCAAACTACCCTCGGTAATTACCTGAATTGTATAGCTTTGATTATCAAGCACATCCAAGCTATTTGTAAGTAATTTGAAAGTAAAAGGAGCCGGTGCTTCATACGCTACCCCATAATTGACTACGCGGTCATACGAGCCAAAAAAAGTTTTCAAGTTCCCTGATAACCAAAGGGCCATAAAAATCAACAGGGGTATTGACAAATACTTCGCGTATTTAAAACTTTCCCGAAGATCGATGGCATTCACAAAAGGTATCGGTTCCAAGTTTTCCGATCGTTGTTCTATGCTGGCGAGCAACAGCTCCGAACGCTGGGTATCCTCCGCCAAATCCAATAAGTTATAGAGCTTATCGTCAACTTCTGTAAAATGTCGGCCAATCAGTAAAGAAGCCTGTTTATTGGTGATGCCTTTTTTTATCTTAAAAAGGTAAAAAAGGGGCGTAAGGATATACCTGAACAACAAGTAGCATTCAACGCCGACAAAAGTAAAAAGCAAAAGGAAACGACCCCATGAATTAAGCCATAATAAATATTCCAGTCCCAAAATGAGAAAAAAACACAAGAGGCCCAAAGCAAAGAAAAGTAGCGTGCCCTTTACGAGCATCTTTGTATAATACTTTCTCGAAAACAGGCTTAGTTTGGCTAATATGTTATCATACTTTTGCAAAATATAGTATATTTATTAGCAAGATAATCGTTGTTACAAAAATAGGTGTCAAAATCCTGTTAAAAGGTATAAGATGAAAGATTTAAAGTACTTAGCGGCTTTGACTTTACCTATTTCAGCCATAATAGGTCTCTATTTCATGGGAATTTGGTCTTTTCTTACCCCCGTCTACGCCTTTGTACTTATCCCCATTATGGAACTAATTTTGCCACAGGACGCTACCAATTATAATCCAGAGGAAATCGTCGGAAGGTCTCATCAAAAGTTATTTGACTGGCTCCTGTATTTGAACATTCCCATCGTCTTTGGCGTCTTACTGTTTTCTTTGATCCATTTAGAGTCTAATACACTTTCTTTAATTGAATTTCTCGGTGCATGTATCTCAGTGGGTATTGTTTTGGGGACCAATGGCATCAATGTCGCACATGAACTTGGACATCGACAGAACATGAAGGAACGTTTAATGGCCAAACTCCTTCTGTTGCCTTCATTATATATGCATTTTTATATTGAACATAATTTTGGCCATCATGCAAATGCCGCTACCCCCGAAGACCCTGCTACGGCCAAATACAACCAAACGGTATATTCGTTTTGGATGAGCTCGGTATTCCGACAATACCCCAATGCCTGGAGATTGCAACTCAAACTTTTAAAGGCCGATAGACAGGCCTTTTTTTCGTATCGAAATGACATGCTTTGGTACTTTGTTTTTGAAATGGCCTACTTAATTGTTATTTTCATGGTATTTGGATCGGTCGGTCTGGTCTTCGCCATCGGAGCTGGCATAATTGGATTTCTGTTGCTGGAAACCGTAAATTATATAGAGCATTATGGCCTGATGCGCAAAAAGATGGCTTCCGGTCGCTATGAACGGGTCAAGGAAATACATTCCTGGAATAGCAACCATATTATTGGCCGTATCGTACTATATGAATTGACCCGACATAGTGACCATCACTATAAATCCTCAAAAAAATATCAACTTTTAGATTGCCATGATGCTTCTCCGCAAATGCCGTATGGTTATCCGACTTCAATGGTTCTGGCTTTTCTTCCGCCCGTATGGTTTCATATTATGAACAAACGAATTCCTGAGGAAATGAAGCCCTTCTGACACTGAAATGTGGGCATTGCGTATATTTGCCCTTAAATTTTAATATATGCCAGATAAAGTTCGTGTACGTTTTGCCCCAAGCCCTACAGGGCCCTTACATATAGGTGGTGTGCGGACGGCGCTCTTCAACTTTTTATTCGCAAAAAAGCACGGTGGGGATTTTATTCTGCGGATAGAGGATACCGATCAGCACCGCTATGTCGAAGGAGCCGAACAATATATTATAGATGCGCTCCATTGGTGTGGGATACCCTATGACGAGGGCCCGGACAAAGAAAAGGGGTTTGGTCCCTACCGACAAAGTGAGCGAAAACACCTTTATAAAGAATTTGCACTTGAATTGGTAAAAAAAGGAAAGGCATACTACGCCTTTGATACCAATGCCCAACTTGATTTTTATCGAAAAGACCACGAAACCAGAGGAAAGACCTTTATTTATAATTGGCACAATCGCCTGAAATTGGTGAATTCACTTTCCCTGGCCCCTGGCGAAGTAACAAGGCGTTTAGAGGAAAATAACGACTATGTCATTCGATTTTTAAGCCCGCAAGATGAAAAACTATTCCTAAAAGATATCATTCGGGGAGATATTGAAATTGATACGAACCAACTCGATGACAAGGTTTTGTTTAAAAGCGATGGGATGCCCACCTATCACTTGGCGAACATTGTTGACGACCACCTCATGCAAATTACCCATGTCATCCGAGGGGAAGAATGGTTGCCTTCATTGGCGTTGCACCAACAACTCTATGATGCCTTCGGATGGACTGCTCCTGAATTTGCGCATTTGCCACTTATTCTGAAACCCACTGGAAACGGAAAATTAAGCAAGCGCGATGGGGAGAAATTGGGTTTTCCGGTATTTCCACTGTCTTGGAAACAATCGATTGGGTATCGTGAAACAGGGTATTTTCCGGAAGCAGTAATCAACTTCTTAGCCTTATTAGGCTGGAATCCCGGTACCGAACAAGAATTCTTTCGTTTGGATGACCTGATACAAGCGTTCTCTTTGGAACGTGTCCACAAATCGGGGGCCCGCTTTGATCCTGAAAAGACCAAATGGTATAATCAACACTATCTACAGCAGAAAAGCAGTGCCGAATTGGCTATTTTGTTTATGCCCATCGTGCTTGGCAAGGTGCCTAGCCTTGACCGAAAAAAGATTTCGTATATCGAAACGGTCATTTCCCTCATAAAAGAGCGGGCCACCTTTGTTTCAGACTTATGGGAACTCGGGGATTATTTCTTTTTGGCACCGAAAGCTTATAATACGGCCGACATCAAAAAACACTGGAAGCAGGACACCTCGGAAATCATGAAACGACTGGCAAATTCTCTGGAAGGTTGTGATAATTTTACATCGGAAAATGTTGAAAATGTCGTAAAAGACTGGGTGGCAAAACAGGACCTTTCCTTTGGAAAAGTGATGGCCCCATTGCGCTTGATAATCGTCGGAGAAATGAAAGGGCCCCATCTGTTTGATATTATGGCGCTGATTGGAAAGGAAGAGACCCTGACGCGAATTCAAACGGCCATTGTTTCGATTCGGTAGCGATTTCTAGTCCAGGTACCCCGGAATCATTCTTTTCATTGAATACGATACCGTGCGATAATCGTTATTCTTTCACGGTTTTTTATAATTAAATACCCAAAAGCGCAACCAGTTTATAAAGTGTTTTGTAAATTCAATCCCTTAACGGTAAACTAAAAATCATGGGCGGTTTCTTTCTTATTCCAGTGGTATTCCTGGGACTCATTATTCTTTTTTCTTCCTTTTTTACGGTAAAACAACAGACGGCCGTAATCATTGAACGATTTGGCAAATTCCATAGCATCCGAACCTCGGGATTGCAAATGAAAATCCCCGTGTTCGATCGCATCGCTGCGCGACTCGGGCTTAAAATTCAGCAATTGGATGTCATCGTCGAAACAAAGACCTTGGACGATGTATTCGTAAAATTAAAAGTTTCGGTTCAGTACGTAGTCATTAAAGAAAAAGTCTACGAGGCCTTTTACAAATTAGAATATCCGCATGAGCAGATTACTTCGTACGTATTTGATGTGGTTCGGGCAGAGGTGCCTAAAATGAAATTAGACGACGTATTTGTTAAAAAAGATGACATTGCGATTGCCGTGAAATCAGAATTGCAGGAAGCTATGTTGGATTATGGTTATGACATCATTAAAACATTGGTAACCGATATTGACCCAGATGCACAAGTAAAAGCCGCCATGAACCGTATCAATGCCTCCGAGCGGGAAAAAATAGCGGCACAATTTGAAGGGGATGCAGCGCGGATTCTCATAGTCGAAAAAGCCAAGGCAGAAGCTGAAAGTAAGCGATTGCAGGGGCAGGGCATCGCTGACCAGCGTCGTGAAATTGCCCGTGGTCTGGAAGAATCGGTCGAGGTCTTGAACAAGGTTGGAATCAATTCCCAGGAGGCATCTGCGCTCATAGTCGTGACCCAACATTATGATACATTGCAATCGATTGGAGAAGCTACCAACACGAATCTTATTCTCCTACCCAATTCGCCACAAGCCGGCAGTGACATGCTTAATAATATGGTCGCATCATTTACGGCGAGCAATCAGATCGGGGAGGCTATGAAAAAGACCCATATAAAGAAGAAGGGCAAATAAGAAGTAGGTCTTTAAAGCTTAAAATGGAAAGCCCGGCAACGTAACGCATGCCGGGCTTAGCCTTTTGTCAAAAATCTTATCTGAATTTCTTCAGTAATTTATTGACCAAAAATGATAGAACGATCTTTTGGACAATTCCACTAAACCCTCCCAACAGTTGTGTAGGATAAAAACTTTGTCTTGCCAAATGATAATTCAATTTTAGATTTTCCAAGTCAATATCCTGATTCAATCGTAATATTTTAAGGTCGTAATCGATCTCCTCAAAACTATTGTATTTCTTGGCCATCATAGTTCGTCAAAATAAAATTCCGAAAATTTGCGCAACAAGGGTTTATTCAACTTGTTTCGAAGTACATAAATGAGAATTGCGATCAACAGGTAAAATAATCCGACGAAGAGAAACCCATAAAAGGTGTTGTCCAAAATTTGTCCAATACCATAAGAAGCGGCCAAAGAGAGCAGGAAGAGTGCAAGAAAACCAACGGCGCCAACAAGTAAGATCTTAGAAAAGGAAGTGATACCCTGCATCAGGAATTTAAATACCTTCAACTTATAGTAATCACTGCCACTTTCAAGGTAAGACCGCGCGCTCGCCTCGGTATCCTTAATACTGTCTTTTAGTTCTTCAAAAGCCATAGACTATTTTTGCTTCTGCAACTGGGCATTTTTCTTTCTTAGTTCCTCAAGCTTATTTTCCAATGTAACAATGATGTCATCGGCCTTATAACTCATACTAGAAATCGTATCTTCTAATTTACGCTCAAAATCGGCCTTTTTTGCATTCGCTGTTTTCGTAAACTCGTCCTTCACATGACTCATTTTTTCAGTAATATCATCTCTGGCGTCCAAAGCTTTATTCTTGATTTTCTCTCGGGTTTTTACACCCTTGTCTGGCGCATATAGTATCCCTATACCTGCTCCAATCGCAGCTCCTGTTAAAAGAGCCAATAAAACACTACCACTATCGTTTGCCATAATTTCTATTTTTTAAATTAAACCTATACTTTGTTATCCATTTGGATCTGTAAAATTGCATTAAAAGTTACGAAAATCCTTAAATTCCGTATTAATATCTTGTTAAAGCCCAAAAAATAACTTAAAAATCTATTAAAATGGGACGAAAAGCTTCCATCTTTTCTTAAAAGAACAGGAATCGGCTAAAATGTGCGATTCATCATACCGATTTTAGCTATGCTAAAGTAAAGGAGACGGAAAAATTCATTTATAGCATATTTAACGCCCGAAAGAAGCCCCGAAGGTCTAAATCATGGCCCAAATTTTTTTACGCTTCCCAAAGGGCCCTTTGAGCGCGACAAACCATAATATATATCAATCGGTATATTTTAATCGATAGATAAATTTTATTCTATGTCTTTTCCTGTAATTTTGCCCAAGAATCACGCAGGCCCACCGTACGATTAAAAACCAGTTTTTTGGAAGTCGTGTCGGGATCTACACAAAAATAGCCCAGGCGCTGAAATTGGAAAAAATCACCCGGCTTTGCATTTTTAAGGCTCGGTTCCAAATAACCCGAAATAACTTGTAGGGAATCTGGATTGATAAATTCCATAAAATCCTTCGCCTTATGCGCATCGGGGTTTTCGTCGTTAAAAAGACGATCGTACAATCGAACTTCCGCCTCTATGGCATGATTTACAGAAACCCAGTGCAAAGTGCCTTTAACCTTTCGCAAGCTTTCATCGGTACCGCTTCCGCTTTTACTTTTAGGATCATAGGTGCATTGAATTTCGACGATATCGCCGGAGTCATTCTTCTTACAGCTTACGGCCCTAATGATGTACCCATTTTTAAGACGGACCTCGCCCTCAAGTTTTAGCCTGAAAAACTTTTTGTCGGCCTCCTCTTTAAAATCATCCCTTTCAATATAAATTTCTCTACTGAACGGCACTTCCCGGCTTCCTGCCGCTTCGTTTTCAGGATTGTTTTCAGCCTCAAGCCATTCAACCTCCCCCTCGGGATAATTCACGATAATTATCTTGATAGGGTCTAATACGCCCATGACCCGTGGCGCTATCTTGTTCAAATCTTCTCGAACATGAAACTCCAATAAGGAGACATCGATCAAATTCTCCCTTTTGGCAATACCGATTGTCGCTGCAAAATTCTTAATAGATTCTGGGGTATAGCCCCTTCTTCGTAATCCCGAAATCGTAGGCATTCTTGGGTCATCCCATCCTGTTACCTTTCCTTCTTCTACCAATTTCAATAATTTTCGCTTGCTCACGACGGTATGACTCAGATTCCTTCGGGCAAACTCGCGTTGTTTCGGCCTAATTTTTTGGGAATCGTAAACTTGGTCCAAAAACCAGTCATACAATTCACGGTGCATGGCAAACTCGAGCGTACAAAGTGAGTGTGAAACCTGCTCGATATAATCACTCTCACCGTGTGTCCAATCGTACATCGGGTAAATACACCAGTCGGTACCGGTCCTATGGTGTGCCTTGTGCAGTATGCGATACATAATGGGATCCCGCATGAGCATATTGGGGGCGGCCATGTCGATTTTAGCCCTTAAAACATGGCTCCCTTCGGCAAACTCCCCGCGTTTCATCGCTTCAAAAAGCTTCAAATTTTCAGAAATACTTCGAGAACGATAAGGCCCGGCAATCCCGGGTTCAGTGGGCGTGCCTTTTTGGCTTGCCATTATATCAGAAGATTGGCTATCGACATAGGCCTTGCCTCTTTCAATCAGCAGAAGGGCCCAATCGTACAATTGCTGAAAATAATCTGATGCATACCGAACGGTATCCCAATGATATCCCAACCACTCGACATCCTTTTTTATAGCGTCTACAAATTCTTGTTCCTCCTTAACTGGATTGGTATCATCGAATCTCAAATTTACCGGAGCATCATAGCGAAGACCCAAACCGAAATTGAGACATATAGAACTGGCGTGACCAATGTGGAGATATCCATTGGGTTCTGGCGGGAATCGAAAACGGAGATGCCTTTTTTCGAAGCCATTGGCCAGATCCTCCTCAATAATATGATCAATAAAATTCAGCGGTTTGTCGGCCTCGCTCATAAATATAATTTTTGGAAGCACAAAAGTAGGGAAATTGCAGTAATAGTAGCCTTTAAAAAGGTTTGACCCTGCAATAAAAGCATTTCACAACAAATTTAAATCACCCCACAACATAAAATTCCCATTGGCGGATTTATATGACATATTTGTTGTTGCATATTATGAATCGACGGATAATCATGGCCTATGCATGAAGCAGCGCCAGATAAAGCTAAAAGAAATTATACGATTTCGCCCCTTATGAGAATACCGTAGTCACCCAAAACTACCACTACTTATGAAACCAAAATTACTTTATTTCGTTCCCCAGCTTTTTACTTTAGTCATGCTTTTGTTCGCAGTTAGTAATTCTTCTGCACAGAGTATCGTCTTAAATGCTCCTCAGCCAGCCGATAATCCAAACCTACCAGGCAACTCCCCCTGGTCGGCCATTTGCGCCGGGAATGCCGGATTCAACGAATTCTATGCCAACATCACCTGGGCAGGAACCGCCAATGGTGGTAATGAATTTATATTAGAGCTCTCTGATGCTGCCGGAAACTTTGCTAGCCCGGTTGAACTTGGAAGAGTAAACGACCAAAACAGTAATGCCGACTTTGATATGATGTTTGCCATTCCCACGAATACTAGGGGACAAGGTTATAAAATGCGCGTAAGAAGTACCGATCCAGCAAAAACGAGTCCGACTTCTAGTGCGTACAACATGTATTACATGGATGTTACTACCAATTTGAACATAAGTGAACTGGGCAATGGAGTGCCTCCAGGAAGCATCTGTGCAACCGGACCCTTTACGCTTCAGGTAGACAACATAGCCAATCCAGAAACCTATCAGTATATTTGGTATCGGAGCGGTTCGGAGTTAACAGGTGAAAAAGGACATACGTTAAACGTAACCCAATCGGGAATGTATAGCGCATTTATAGATTATGGCCCTGAATGTACGGGTTCGGGAAATACCGATTCAAACATTGTAGATGTGACCATAGGTTCGACGGGTCAAGGCATTTTTATAAATCCTCCCTCGAATACCGCACTTTGTAATGGTGATACGGAAACACTTTCGATAAACACCACCGATTCGTCATGGAACTATAAATGGTACAAGAATGGCACCCTTATTTTAGGCGCTACCAATAGCTCATATATCGTAAATGCCGCGAGTCTAGGTTTTGAAGGGGACTACCAAGTAGAAATCTCTAGTAGTAGTATTTGTACTGAAAGATCTGCAGCGATTACCATTACCAATGCCGATAATTTTACCGTTACCAGGGTCAACCCGGCCAATTTAGTCCTGTTGCCGACCCAAACCAAGACCTTAAGCGCGACAACCAGCGCAAATACGCCCACTTACCAATGGTATCGTAATGGTAGTCTGGTTAGCGGAGCAACCAATGCTTCGCTTGATATCACTCAAGACGGAACGTACTATGTTGCGGTTACCCAAGGTGGAGGAGCATGCCCAGGAACCATTAAAAATTCCGAACAGACTATTGTAGCCATCCCAGCCTCCTTTGAAATTGTCATCGCTTTCGATACCCCGTATACACCTTGCGTCTCCACCAGTGCCGTGCTGAACACACAAACCATAAACGCAGTATTGTCCGATGGCAGTAAAATCGATGTTACCGCTGATTTGGAAACATCCTTTACCTATCAATGGAAAAAAGATAATACGAATGTGGCAGGGGCCACCTCAAGTTCAATAAGTCTGACCTCTACCATGGAGAACGGGACTTATTTGGTCGATGGGACCCTAAATTCGTTCATTGCCTCTTCAAATGCCCTATCGGCGACCCTATTGACCAATGAAGCCGTAACAATCAGTAGTACAAGTACCATATACTGCAGTGCTTCGGATACCATTACCATATCAACGGCGACAGACCTATCAAACGAAACTTTTGCTTGGCAGAAAGATGGTGTAGACATTACTACAACTGACATAGAATTAACGGTCAACACGCCAGGCACATACCGTTTGGTTTTAGACAAGAATGGCTGCTCGCTCCCCTCGAATGAAATTACCATTTCCCCCTTAGATCCGGATCTGATTAGCTTAAATCCGGCGGGGGATATCCTGTTTCCCGAAGGAACTTCCAAGACGGTTTCTGCTAGTGGTGGTACGGCATATCGCTGGTACGATGCCAATAATATCGAGATAAGCAATTCCGCATCCATAACATTCACCGAACCTGGAACCTATATACTCATAGCCAGTATCGATAATTGTGAAGTTAGCAAGGAGTTGAATGTTGCCTATCTGGAAACATTTAAGGTGCCCAACGTAATAACGGTCAATGGTGATGGCATCAATGATCAATGGATACTTCCGAATTCATATTCCAATAAATCGGATGTCAACGTCGTTATCTATAACAGTAATGGCGAGGAAATAATAAACGAATACAATTACAAGAACAACTGGCCTCAATCGACCACGTCTTTCACAAAACAGAATATGGTCTTTTATTACAAGATCAAAAACGATAAAGAAGTATTGAAGCAAGGCACCATTACCGTTATTCGCTAACCAACCATCATGCTTAAAAGAAGAATTGTTTACATACTATTGTTTGCACTGGCCCTAATGAAAGTTACGGCACAGGAAGAAAGTCCTTTTGTAGTTTATGACGTGCCATCGCAGAACCTCTTAAAGTATAATAGATTCTTGAT
Organism: Maribacter sp.; assembly: GCA_022865355.1. Classification (GTDB taxonomy): domain Bacteria; phylum Bacteroidota; class Bacteroidia; order Flavobacteriales; family Flavobacteriaceae; genus JALHST01. The sequence continues at coordinate 14,695 of JALHST010000120.1, forward strand.
TAACCCAACGTTTTCTACCGTTCGGGAAGATAAGTCATATATCAATCTTTTACATCGAAACCAATCGGTACAATTTGACGATAACAATCAAAATTACTTTCTGAGCTATAGTGGGCGTATCAGCGATCGCACGGGCCTTGGTCTTAGCCTTTATACCCAAAGGGCAGGTACCGTAAGCAATTACGGTGTTCTTGCCAACTATGCCTATGGTATCAAATTGAGCGACAAAAGCAACTTTACCTTTGGGGCGAATCTTTCGTATTACAATAGTGGGTTTGACCAAAATAGGGCCAATACCGTTGATCCCAATGACCCGCTTTTGAATGGATTACAGGATAGTAATTTATTGTCCTTTCAACCTGGATTTAACCTCTCTTATGGAAAATTTGATTTTGGGGTTTTTGCCGAAAATCTATTTGATTACAACTTGAAGACCAGCAATTCGATTACGGAATTTAAGGATAAAACCTTCTCGGGTCATTTACAATATACCCATCAGTTTGAAAATGCTTCGGGCATTTTTGAGGATGGTCGGTTGATGCCCTTGGCCAGGGCGAGAAAAGTGGGGGTGAGCGATATTGTCCTCGGTGGCAGTCTGATACTTGACCTGCCAAAAGTAGGATGGTTGCAGGGTGGTTATGATAGTTTTTACGGCGCGGCTGCCGGTATCGGATTTAATTTAAACCAAAGAATATCGTTGGGATACACAATGGAAAAGGGTTTGTCTAGTAATTTTGAGAATTTTGGGATGACCCATGAAATTTCCTTTGCCTATTCCTTTACCCCGAATCTGACGGAGGATCGGGTCATGTTGGAAGACGAAGGGGATGACCTTGCGGCCAACGAAATACTTGAAAATGTAAATCCTTCCTCGAATGCCGAGGTGGAAGACCTCAAAACGAAACTTGCAGAAAATGATGCAATTTTGGCCGAATTGATGTTCCGACAGGATTCCTTGGAGGCAAATCGTCAGAAAGACCTCGAAAGAAGGTTTGAAATGGTGATGCGTATGGTCCGCAATGAAACCAAAGGCAATCGACCGGATATAGAGAAAAAGGCCGCAGAACTATTTTTAGGCAAAGATGATACGGTGGCCATTGCCGTCAATAATGCCGCGCAAGATGGTAGGGTAGTGGAAAACGGTCAACCGAAAACCAAAAATCCGAAAAATACGGAAGCCATTTCAACAAAAGAAACGGTTCAACCAAAGAAAATCTCCCAAGCAGTTGCACAAAAAGAAATTACGAGAAGCATTACTAACAATAGGGATGCGCTTGCCATACAGGATAAAAAACCGTCCGGTATTGCTACACAAACCAAAAACTTGGATCAGACCAGTCCGATCAAAACGAAAGTGTACCGCAATTTAGAAGGTGTACAGGACGGCTATTACGTTGTCGCCAATGTATACAAAGGAGGGAACTACTTGACCAAATTCATCGATAAGCTTGGCCAACAAGGTATTACCGCCGATTATATCGATAATCCTGAGAATGGATTGAAATATGTATATGTGCAAAGATTCGATACGTGGCAGGAAGCCGAGGCGGCCCATAATTCAAAATTAAACGGCACCTACACTGGGGACCTATGGATCATGAACGTCGATAATCGCTACAGCAATGAGCGCTATGCTGACAATGTGAACAAAATCAAGGAAAAATCAGCTAAATACAATACCGATGTCTTGCAAAAGAATGTGGTGGTAAAAGATCGTGTCGCCTCGAATGAAGCTCAGGAAAAATCGTTCAACATCGATGGCATTGGCTCGGGCTATTACATTATTGCCAATGTATTTGCCAATCCAAACAATGCCAGGCGCTTCATAAAACTTCTCAACTCATATGGGCTCAGTGCAAGCTATTTTATTAACCCGGAGAACAACTGGAGATACGTTTACCTGAAACGCCACGAATCTTGGAATAATGCCCTTATCTCCTACTATTCAAAACTTAATGATTCGTATGACGACACGATGTGGATTATGCGGGTAACACCAAATAAGATTGCTTAATCTTTTTTGAAGACGCCCCTATTGTGACTCCTTTTCAAATGGTAGATTCTTTGATTTTTAGAAAATAGAAATCAATCAATGCCTTCCATGTAGTTCAAGTACTTTTAATCGCAATTTCTTTGATTGGGCTTGTGACTACCTAAAGCCATGATTTTATTTTCACGAATTGATGAAATTCATAAGTCTCGCTAGCTTCCTAAGTGTATTTGCATACAAGTTAGTCTTTCCTGCAAAAACGACAAAAGCACGCGCCTTATAAAATCTTCCTATTTACTGGATATATTTCTTAAGCGTTGTGATTCCTTTTATCTTCAAGAGCCACATATTGATATCTTTCCCCAGATACCCAGAGCTTCTGTCATTTAAACATCGCCCATATTAGTAACAAAGCATATGATCCGTATTTCATAATCTGTGATCTTTATAAGAACCCTGAACTGGCAAGTTGACGAAAACGTAAGATGTTTGGGTTTATTCAAAATAAATTAATCGGGGAGCTAAAATATCAGCCAAAAATTCGTTGTTCTTAATAACTCAAAGAGCCATGATTATTTTCCTTATTTCTAATTCATGCGATTAAAATTTCAGTTCGCTAAATCCCTGCAAAATTCGATTTTCTAAGAGTGGGAATACTACGGTTTTCGGTCAACTGCCTCGTTCTTGGAGCAATGGAAATCGTCTTATAAATATGGGATTCCCGCAATTCCAGACCCTGTATAAATCGCATTTCACAACATAAAACAAGCATACCACAACAATAAATTCTACCTGTCATGATTATAACCAATATTTGTGGTTGGTAGCTTCCGTTTCAACGCATTTTCAAAGTGCACCAAAAATTGAACTGCCACAAATAACTAAGCTAGATTTAAAACCAGTACCCGCTGGTTACACCAAACTTACTGACCCAATGAAAATAAAGTCTACTAAACTTTTACTTTTATTTTGCTTTCTTTTTTTAGGCAGTTTTGCGACTTATTCGCAAGTAAAAAATGGATTTGATGTCCGGTATGAAGCCGATATTCAAGGCGAATTAACGTTTATTGCCAATAATATTGTTAGCGTACAGCAAGATGCTTATTGTACTGGCAGTGGAAGAAGAAGGGTCTGTTATCCAGCAATTTCGCCTAACGACCCCTACAATAGTACCGGAAATTCATCTGGCTACAATGATGATCTCAACATGCAATATATTGACGTTGACAGCGATGCATCAACGTTTAGTTCTAGTAGTGCCACATTGGATATTCCTGATGCCTCTTGTTCCAAGGTCCGCTATGCCGGACTCTATTGGTCGGCAGTCTACGTCAATAACAACAGGAGCAATATCAATCAGATCAAATTAAGCCTACCGGGCGGCTCCTATCAAGATATTACCGCCGATGAAATTATTTTTGACGGCAATGGAGATGTTGACTTTGGTTATTATAGCCCCTATGCCTGCTATAAGGATATTACCGCCCTTGTTTCGGCCATGCCCAATCCGAACGGGGACTATTTTGTAGCCAATGTTCGGGCGAGTAACGGCAGCAGTATTTCAGGGGGTGTTTCAGGAGGGTGGACGATGGTCGTAGTTTATGAAAATCCCAATTTGCCGGGCAGTAAATACATCACGACGTTTGATGGGTACGCAGGTATAAAATCAGGCCAAACCGTTGACATTCCAATCAGTGGTTTTACAACCCTTCCTGCGCCTTTTAGTGTGAATGCCAATATAGGTGTCGCTGCCCTTGAAGGTGACAACAAAATTACAGGTGACGGCTTGTCGATAAAGGCCGGTGCTTTGCCCGCCTTCACCGCCTTGGGGAATACCGTAAACCCCACTAATAATTTCTTTAATTCAAACATTACCATCAACGATGCGATTGTCACTACACGAAATCCCAACAGTCTCAACACGCTTGGATGGGATGTCGATTTGTTGCAAGTAGCCAACAATTTCAACGCGGTAATCCCAAATGATGCCACAAGTGCCATCTTACGAGCCAGTTCAACCCAGGATAAGTATGATATCTTCTTCGCCTCTTTCGACGTGGAGATCATTGCCCCAAAAATCGTCCTGGAGAAGCGGGTCGAGGATATTGGCGGCAATGATATAACGGGCCTAGGGGTAAATTTGGGGCAGACCCTGGATTACGTTTTATCGTTCCAGAACATTGGCAACGATTCGGCAGATAATTTTACAATTAGGGATGTCTTACCGGTAAATGTAACCTTGGACGAGCTAAACTTTGTTTTACCTGCGGGGGTAACCTATACCTATGATGCTTCGACAAAATCCGTCGTATTTACGATTCCCAATAATCTAGTGGAAGAAGGAGATCCGACATATTCTATCAGAATGCGGGTAAAAGTGGCCGAAAATTGTTTTGATTTTATTGATGCCTGTTCCGCCCTAATTCAAAACCTGGCCTATGCTACGTACCAAGGGGTCGAAAACTCGGCTCAAGTAACCGATGACCCCAGTGTTAGTGATTTCGATAGCTGTGGTTTTGTGGTTCCCGGGGCCACCAATTTCTTATTGGATGACCTAGCCGATTGTGTTTTTGAGCGTACTGTGGAGTTATGTGGCGATAGTGTAATTTTAAATGCCGGCAAAAATTTTGACAGTTATGTTTGGTATCGTGATGATAATGGGAATAATCAGATTGATCCCTCCGATACTGTTCTAAACGATGGCGATCCCGACAATGACCCCAGTACTCTTGTGGTTAGTGCAATCAGCACCTACATTGTCGATAAAATAGTCGCAGATCCCTGTAAAGGTTTTAAGGAAATCATTCATGTAATACCTTATGGCGGTGGTGCGGTTGCCAACCCCATAATTACCTATTTCAATGCCGTGAATAGCGATGCCGATCCATCGAACGATATTGCCGGGGAAATCGTCACCTGCTCGACCGATGGCTCGCTTTTGCCCAAACTATTTCTTTGCGGGATCAATGATAGCAAGCTAATCCAAGTAAATATTGTGGATGCCCAAAGTTTGACCTGGGAAAAATTGGATGAGGCCAGTTGCGCGCCCATAGGCGATGATTGTGCAAACAAAAACCTAACGTGCACCTGGACCGCAGAAGGAACCGGCAACAACTATACCTTGAGTAGTGCCGGGAAATATCGGTTGTCTGTCACCTATCAGAATGGCTGTAGCAATAAGTTTTACTTCAACGCCTTCCAAAACAACCTGGATATACAGTATAATAAACACGATATTATCTGTACAACTCCCGGAAATATTACCATTACCAATCTAGGTCTTGGCTATGGCTATCAGCTGGTTAACGCCACTACCAATGCCGTTCTGATTCCATTTAGCGCCAACAACGGACCAAGTTTCGATTTTGGTCCTGGTCAAAATGGCGGTTATAGGATCGAAGTCACACAATTAGATAGCTCGGGGGTTCCGATTCCCGGCGCATGTGTTTTTAGTACACCCGACATAGGAATATTGGAAAGGAACTTTCAGGTGGCCGTTAGTGTTACCCCGGCATCTTGTGCAGCTTTGGGTTCTATAAACTTTCAAGTGTCAAATGCCAATCCAAATTATGAATATGAAATTCGATTGGACGATGGTTCCAACGGCGGTTTGGGCACCTTGGTGGATGATGAAACTGCGCAATTGGATAACAATTTTACCTTTAACGGTCTTAATCCCGGAAACTATATCGCCATAGCCAGAACTGACGACGGGTGTCAATATAGCGAGCAAGTGACCATCCTCGACCAAAATGATCTATTTCTGATCGCCAGGATATCGCAACACATTACTTGTAAGGAAGGGAATATTCTTATGGATTCCGGCGGAGGAAAAACCCCACATACGTATGCGATTTGGAGCTATGTCGACGAAAGTGGAACCACTATAACATCCTATCCTACGGTTCAAGACATTCCCGCCTCGGCATATCAAACCAGTCAGATTTTTGATATTCTAAATCCGGGCGATTACACCTTTGTCGTTGTTGATAGAAACAACTGTTACTCAATCTCAAATACCGTAAGTATTGAGTTCCGGCCAGCGGCGGTATACAATGCGACTACCGTTATTGATGTGTCCTGTTTCGGTGATGCCAGTGGAAGCATTCAATATAATCTAGTAACTAGTAATGGCTATCAACTTACCTACTATTTATACGACAGTAACGACATTGAGATAGGCACTAATTCATCCGGATATTTTACAGGATTGATTGTTGGTGATTATACTGTGGTGATCAATCAGAGAAAAGGGAGCGCGTCCTGCGACTATGAAGAATACTTTACGATTTCAGGACCTTCGAACCCCATCGCTGCCGATGCTGTTTTGGTACAGCCCTATACCTGTCTGCAGACGGGCAGCGTACAGGCCCAGAACGTAACCGGCGGGACCCCGGGATATACCTATAGCATCGACGGGATCGCCTTCGGCGCCTCCGATACCTTTACCGGGCTCACCGACGGGACCTATGCCATAACCGTGCGCGACGCCAACGGATGTACCTTCGCCACCTTGCCGGTGACCATACCTGCATTGGACCCGCCGACCGACATCGCCTTTGCG
>JALHST010000121.1 GCA_022865355.1 Maribacter sp.
GTCCCAATTTTTGCCTAAAAGGGCAGCTTCCGTCGGAAGCTGCCCTTTTGCGGTTTATATTTCTTGTATCAGACTTCCTTCATCCACGGGTTATTCTTAAATTTGCTCTTCTTCAAAAACAGGAACGATGTTCGATAATTTAAGCGAAAAGCTCGATAAGGCCCTGCACGTGTTAAAAGGGCACGGGCAAATTACGGAAATAAATGTTGCCGAGACCACAAAGGAAGTGCGTAGGGCGCTATTGGACGCAGACGTCAATTTTAAGATCGCCAAGGAATTCACCAACCGGGTTAAGGAAAAGGCCTTAGGGCAAAATGTATTGACCACCTTACAACCAGGTCAATTAATGGTCAAGATTGTCAAGGATGAATTGACCGAATTGATGGGTGGGGAGACCGAAGGAATCAATCTTTCGGCAACCCCTTCGATTATCTTGATGTCGGGATTGCAGGGTTCCGGAAAAACAACTTTCTCCGGGAAACTAGCGAATTACTTGAAAACCAAAAAATCCAAAAAACCCTTATTGGTGGCCTGTGACGTATATCGACCGGCGGCCATTGATCAGCTGCACATCGTTGGGGAACAGATAGGCGTTGAGGTATATTCGGATAGGGAAAACAATGATCCGGTGGCCATTGCCAAATCGGCCATCACAAAGGCCAAGGCCGAGGGCTATAATGTCGTTATCATCGATACCGCGGGTAGATTGGCGGTGGATGAAAAGATGATGAACGAGATTTCGGACATTCATAAAGCCATACATCCACAGGAAACTTTATTCGTCGTAGATGCCATGACCGGTCAGGATGCCGTGAATACGGCCAAGGCGTTCAATGATGTCTTGAATTTCGACGGGGTTATCCTTACTAAATTGGATGGCGATACGCGCGGAGGAGCTGCGATTTCAATAAAATCGGTAGTCAATAAGCCTATAAAATTTATTGGAACCGGAGAAAAGATGGAGGCGATCGATGTGTTCCACCCTTCTCGGATGGCCGATCGTATTTTAGGTATGGGCGATGTCATTTCCTTGGTCGAAAGGGCACAAGAACAGTTCGATGAAGAGGAAGCTCGAAAGATCCAGAAGAAAATCGCCAAGAATAAATTTGGTTTTGACGATTTCCTGAGCCAGATACAACAAATCAAAAAGATGGGGAACATCAAGGACTTGATGGGGATGATCCCTGGTGCTGGAAAAGCCTTAAAAGGACTGGATATTGACGATGATGCCTTCAAACATATAGAGGCCATTATACATTCAATGACCCCCGACGAACGTTCCACACCTACAAAATTGGATGCCAGCCGCAAAAAACGCATTGCAAAGGGCAGTGGGCGTGAAGTGCAGGAAGTGAACCAATTGTTGAAACAGTTTGATCAAATGAGCAAGATGATGAAGATGATGCAAGGCGGTGGGGGCAAAAAAATGATGCAGATGATGGGAGGAATGAAGGGTTTAAAATAGAATATTTATCGAAATAAAGATATAGGATGCAGCTACTTGATGGAAAAAAAATATCGAACCAAATAAAGGAAGAAATCGCGGCTGAAGTGGCTTCCATGAAAGCGCGCGGTGAAAAGGTACCTCATTTGGCGGCCATAATCGTTGGAAACGACGGGGCAAGCCTTACGTACGTGGGCAGTAAGGTCAGATCTTGTGAACGTGTCGGGTTTGAATCTACTTTGATCCAGCTGCCGAGTACCACTTCCGAACTTGAGCTATTGAAGAAAATCGAGGAACTCAACCAGGACGATGCCATCGACGGATTCATTGTACAGCTGCCCCTACCAGAGCAGATCGATACCCAAAAAGTCATTATGGCGGTAGATCCCGACAAGGATGTAGATGGGTTCCACCCCACCAATTTTGGAAAAATGGCCTTGGACATGAGCACCTTTATCCCGGCCACCCCCTTTGGGATCTTGGAACTTCTGGAGCGTTATAAGGTGGAGACCAAAGGAAAGCATACCGTGGTCATCGGACGAAGTCATATCGTCGGGCGTCCTATGAGTATTTTGATGGGCCGTAAAGGTTGGCCCGGTAATTCGACGGTAACCCTGACCCATAGCCATACAAAAAATATTACCCAGATTACTTCACAGGCCGATATTATCATCTCGGCCCTGGGCGTACCCAACTTTCTGAAGGCCGAGATGGTGAAGGATGGTGTCGTCGTCATCGATGTAGGTATCACTCGGGTTGCCGATGAAACGAAAGAAAAAGGGTATTATATTACTGGCGATGTAGATTTTGAAAATGTGAGTAAAAAGGCCTCCTATATTACGCCGGTTCCGGGCGGTGTAGGCCCGATGACCATTGCCATGCTCCTAAAAAATACGCTGTTGGCAAGGGAACGGCATCGAAGTAAAAAGGGAACGCACTAAAAGGAGAACCCCTTTTTCATGTGAAGCCATCCTGGGTTTGAAATTCCCGGTGGCCTAGGTCGCCTTCATTTATTGCCCAATCTTTTTCGAGTAGGGTACAAATCCATTTGTGGTCGTATCCCCTGGCATGATAATATCGATATCGTTGCTGTCGTCATAATTGCAACTGCTCATTCCGATGATTGCCAAGAATACTATTCCAATACAAATTAGCTTTTTCATAACCGGTAAATTAGTAGGTATCGTTACCAAAGTTGCTATGTTCTTATAACGCGGGAATTTAAAATTTCTTACTTGGCCTTACAAAGCGGTTTGTAAATTCATTGTGAATTAGTATCTTTTGAGTAAATAACCGCCACATGAAAAAACGAGTCCTGCTACCTGCAATTGCTCTATATAGTTTGATTGGATGTCAAACAGAAACCAAAAAGATATCGGAGACCGCAATCACGGTATCCTTTTCCGAAACTGCGAGCCCTGAAGCCAAAGATGGGCGCCTGCTTTTGATGTTATCCAATAATTTTGAGGACGAACCGCGCTTTCAAATCAACGATGGTCTCAATACGCAAATCGTATTCGGATTGAACGTAGCGGGGATGGCGGCAGGTGACACGACCACCTTTGATGATACCGTCTTCGGTTTTCCCTATACCAGCCTGGCCGAAGTCCCGCCAGGCGATTATAATGTACAGGCACTCCTGCATGTGTATGAGACGTTCAACCTTTCAACCGGTCATACCGTAAAATTACCAATGGACAACGGAGAAGGCCAACAATGGAATCGATCCCCGGGCAATCTGTATAGCAAGCCTTTTAAGATTTCAATAACCGAAAAAGGAATTCAAGGCATCGATGTGGTTATGGATCAAGTAATTCCCGAAATCGAGGAGCCCAAGGATACCGAATGGGTCAAACACATCAAGGTCAGATCCGCTAAATTATCGGAATTCTGGGGCCGGGATATCTATTTGGGCGCCCATGTGTTGTTGCCAAAGGGCTTTAAGGAACACCCCGAGGCCAAATATCCCCTGATGATTTTCCATGGCCATTTTCCATCCGATTTTAGTGGCTTCCGGACCACACCGCCCGATCCAAATATAAAACCTGAATATTCGGAACGATTTCAATTAGAGGGCTACAATATTATTGAGCAACAGGAAGCCTACGATTTTTATAAACGATGGAACGAACCCGATTTCCCGCGTTTTCTTATTATTGAAATTCAACATCCGACCCCGTATTACGATGATTCCTATGCCGTGAATTCGGCCAGTCAAGGGCCTTATGGTGACGCCATTACCTATGAATTGATCCCGGAGGTCGAAAGGCAATTCAGGGGTCTGGGTGAAGGCTGGTCGCGCTTCCTATATGGGGGTTCCACGGGGGGTTGGGAAGCCTTGGCCGTGCAGGTAAAATACCCTGAGGAATACAATGGGTGTTTTGCTGCCTGCCCCGACCCGATCGACTTTCGGGCCTATACCCTTACAAACATCTATGATGACGAAAATGCCTATTATTACAAAAGCGCCCATAAAAAGCTTCAGGTTCCCAGTCATAGAAATTATTTGGGCCAGATACAGTCTACCGTTCGCGAAAGCAACCATTTAGAAATGGTCTTGGGCGATAAGTCCCGCTCCGGACAACAGTGGGACATTTGGGAAGCTACTTATTCCCCGCAGGGAGAGGACGGATACCCGGCGCGGATCTGGGATAAAATGACCGGGAAAATCGATCCCAATGTAGCCGCCTATTGGAAGGAAAATTTTGACCTTCGTTACATTATGGAGCGTGATTGGGATAAGTTGGGGGATAACCTCAAAGGCAAGATCCACATTTACTGTGGGGATATGGACAACTATTATTTGAACAATGCCGTCTATTTGATGGAGGACTTTTTAGAAAGTACTACCGATCCCTATTACGATGGGGAAGTGCTGTACGGTGACCGGGCCGAACATTGTTGGAACGGGGATCCCAACTTGCCGAATGCCTACAGCCGCTTGCGCTACAATAGTATGTACGTTCCCAAAATCATGAAGCGTATTGCCGAAAGTGCGCCGAAAGGGGCCGATTTAAAAAGTTGGAGATATAAATAGATACACCTTGAACACAACCAATAAAGTCGCCTGGATCGTCTTTGTCATATTGGCCATTGTCATTGGCCTTTACCCTCTGCTGTACGTGTTCATAGATCGCGAATTCGGACTGCTGGCCTCTAAGAGCGATGCCTTACTAACCAATGTTTTTTGGAATATCGGCTTTTACGGCCATATTCTTTTTGGCGGACTCGCCCTGCTGATAGGATGGGTTCAGTTTAGCAAAAAATTGCGGAATGCCAACTTATCGCGCCATCGAATCATAGGTAAAATTTATATCATTGCGGCCATTATTAGTGGTTCTTGTGGGATTTATATTGGCTTCTTTGCAACCGGAGGTATTATTTCCTCACTGGGTTTCATAAGCCTTGGACTTATTTGGTTATACACGACCATAAAGGCCTATTTGGCCATTCGAAAAAGGGATTTACAATTGCACGAAGGAATGATGATCTATAGCTATGCCGCTTGCTTTGCTGCCGTAACCTTGCGTATCTGGCTGCCCTTATTGAGTTTGGCCCTTGGTGACTTTGTAACTGCTTATCGTATCGTGGCCTGGTTGTGCTGGATACCCAATATGATCTTTGCCTTTTTCTGGGTACGTAAAAAAGGGCTGATTTTGGGGTAATCGGTACATTCAGCCACAATGCTACCGCAAACCAAAGAAAATGATCGGAATCATTGTTAGTTGGTCTCAATAAAGCGTATTTTAGTAGGGCTTGATTTTTTTCATTAAGATAATAAAAAACATATGATTACGATGCTTGTATTACTAGGTATATTAATTCTTCTCGCCCTCCTACTCATAGGAATATTCAATCGATTCGTAAAAAATCGGAACACCGTAAATGATGCCTGGAGCAACATCGACGTGGCCTTGAAGCGCAGGTATGATTTAATCCCAAATCTGGTGGAAACCGTCAAGGGGTATGCAAAACATGAAAAATCGACTTTCGAAGAAGTGATCAATGCGCGAAATGCGGCTATGCAGGTGCCTAAGGGTGATATTAACGCCCAGATCAAGGCCGAAAATCAATTACAGCAAAGCCTACGAAGTATCTTTGCCCTAGGGGAGGCGTATCCAGACTTGAAGGCCAATGCCAGTTTTCTTGATCTGCAAAGTAAATTGAATTTGATCGAAGAGAACTTGGAGCGAAGCAGACGGTATTACAATGGTACCGTTAGGGAAAATAATACCTATGGCGAAAGTTTTCCCGGGGTGCTTTTCGCAGGGATGTTCAAGTATAAACATTTTGACTTTTTCGAAGTAGATGAGGATAGCAAGGCCAATGTAAAAGTAGATTTTTCATAGGCCGAATTTCGGTTGTTGTGATCCCACCTATTTCCGGGAACAAACCTTCAGTGCAAGAGCACCTTTAAAATTGGGGATCCTATCCTTGGAATTCGAGGGCGTAGCGCCCCAAATCATTCCGACCGGCACAAAGTCCTATTTAAGATAAGGGCAGCTTTTAAGGTAGTTTGAAAGAATAAATTCATATCCCCTAGCTATCCAATTATAGAAATCAACAAGTGAATCTATGAAAAAGATTTTTTTGTTTCTCTTTACGATGCTACCTCTTGGTAAGGTATTCCCGCAAGATTTTACGGTCCGTGCATATTCGGTAGAAATCAATATACAGGCTGCAGGCTACTTCGATGTGGTGGAAAAGTATGACCTCAATTTTGAAATACCGAAATACGGTATTTACCGCACCATACAAACCAATTACGACCTGGTCGATGCCAACGGGAACGCTCAGAAACGGCGGATAAAAATTAGGAATATCAAAGTCCCGGGCTACAAATTCGAAGCACCCTTTGATTTTGCGCAAAAATTAAGTGACAAAATAGAGATCAAGATCGGGGATGCCAACAAAACGCTTGTAGGCCCTCAACATTATGAGATCAGTTATCGGGTCTACAATGCCTTTCTATTTTCAGATTCCCAAACACAGTTTTATTGGAATATAAAACCAGAAGACTGGCAGGCCGATTTTCATAAAATTAATTTTAAGGTAATCGTACCCGATCATATCACCCTAAATAGCGAAAATTGCTTCGTTTATTCTGGGAATACGGGGATGAACAGCACCAGTCAGGATTTCAAGATACGTTATTCGCAAGGGGCCATCGAGGGGCAGAGCATCGATGCTTTCGTGTCGCATCAGGGTCAGAATGTCACCGTGTTGATCAAGATGCCGGCCAGTGCGATTCAAGAAATTACCCCCTTATGGCCTTTTTGGGATGCCTATGGCTGGCTGTTTTTTGTAGGTGCCTTGATTACCGCTTTCCTTTGGGTGTGGCGCAAATATGGGCGGGATGAACGGGTGGTCCGCACCACGAGTTACTACCCTCCGGAAGGTATCGATCCGCCGATGGCCGGTTTTCTTATTGATGATCGTGCAGACAATGTAGATCTGATCTCCTTGCTTCCGTATTGGGGCTCCAAAGGATATCTGCGGATTGAGGAAGTACCCAAAAATGGGCTTTTCGGAAAAAAGGATACCAAACTCATCCGTTTAAAGCCCCTGTCGGACGAGGTTCCCGTTTATGAAAAGATGCTGTTCAACGGACTCTTCGGTAGTGCCGCGGATTCAGATGCAGCCGAAGTATTGGTTAGCAGTCTCAAAGATACTTTTTACGCGACCATGGCCGAGGCACGCAGTGCCCTTAAAAAAGGGGCACAGCCCTATTATGAGGCGGAATCAAAAAAAATACAAGGCATCACCTGGGTGGTTTTAGTGCTTTTGACCATACTCTTGACTTTCGTAGGATTGGTTTTCTGGGGACTTTTAGCGGCCATAACTCTTGGTATTACCTGTGTTGTATTAATGATCTTCAACGTGTATATGGTGAAAAAAAACAGGAGTGGGAATCAGATGCTTTCAGAATTAAAGGGGTTTAGAAAATTCATCAAAGTAGCCGAGGAAAACAAATTAAAGATGCTATTACAGGATGATCCGGGCTACTTTGAAAATACCATGGGTTTTGCCCTTGCCTTCGGCATGTTCGACAAATGGGCCAAAAAGTTCGAAGCCTTGCATTTGCCGCCGCCCCAGTGGTACAGCTCCCCTTCTTACAATACACTCACAATGCACAATTTTTCAAAATCATTCTCAAGTTCAATGGCGATGGCTAAATCGAACATGGTTAGTACGCCTTCCAGCAGTGGAGGCTCCTCCGGGGGCGGTTCCTCAGGCGGCGGCTTTGGCGGTGGCGGGGGTGGCAGCTGGTGATTTTGACACAGCGGCTTTCGGCAGGTCGTATCAAAGGTCGAAAAACTACTTGGAAAGCTGAACAAACCGAATGGAAGTCGATGCCATAATTTTAAAACGCGATGGAAAAAAGAAAATTGGGGAATAGCGGATTGGAGGTTTCTGCGATTGGCCTGGGCTGTATGGGGATGAGTTCTGATTATGGCCCCAAAGCGGACAAAAAAGAGATGATAAGGCTGCTTCGCAAAGCCGTGGAATTGGGAATTACATTTTTCGATACGGCGGAGGTATATGGGCCGTACATTAATGAAGAACTTGTAGGCGAGGCATTGCATCCCTTTAAGGGCCAAGTAGTTATTTCAACGAAATTCGGATTTGCACCATATGCCAACGATCCATCCAATTGGGGTGACTTGAATAGTCGTCCCGAGCACATCCGCAAAGTGGCAGAGGCCTCCTTAAAAAGACTTAAAGTGGAGGCGATCGACCTATTTTATCAGCACCGTGTTGATTTGAACGTGCCGATCGAAGAGGTGGCAGGTACAGTCAAAGACCTAATTCAGGAAGGCAAAGTGAAACATTTTGGCCTGTCAGAAGCGGGGGTAGCCACCATTCGTAAGGCCCATGCCGTTCAACCCTTGACCGTGCTTCAAAGTGAATATTCACTCTGGACCCGTGAGGTGGAAAAGGAAATCCTGCCAACCTTGGAAGAATTGGGAATCGGATTTGTGCCCTTCAGTCCGCTGGGGCGTGGATTTTTAACGGGACAGATGCATGAAAACACCAAATTCGTACGTACCGATTATCGCAATAACCTTCCGCGATTTTCAAAAGAAGCAAGAAAAGCCAATCAAGGGTTGGTCGATGCCCTGGCCGGCATCGCAAGAAAAAAGGATGCGACGCCCGCCCAGATAGCCTTGTCATGGCTTTTGGCCCAAAAACCATGGGTAGTTCCCATACCGGGCACCACCAAATTGAGCCGTTTGATCGAGAATAATCAGGCTGCCACTCTTGTACTTTCGGCAAAGGATCTA
>JALHST010000122.1 GCA_022865355.1 Maribacter sp.
ATTCTTTGATCCAATCAAGTTTCTCTATTTTATCATCGACTGCATCAGGATTTGATAGAATGTCTTTATCGGCCAATGTTTTGGCAATCGATTCGTAATATTCACCGATGAACTTGGCAAAATTTGATGGCGTCATTTGCGTGTGATACCGGTCGAAATATTTCACCATAAGATATTTCCAACGGGTATCATCGGTAGTGGCGCCTGCAGATAAATTAGGTCCCCAAGGACCTTCGGGAGATTGATCCCGCACCGATGGAGTATGCCCTAAGATGTAGCCGTATCGCAGTCGTATGTCGTCACGGTACCACATTTCGGTAGAAGCCCCCATGGCATCACCGATGGCCGATCCAACGAGGGCCCCAAGCACCCGATCGTAATATTGATCTTTGGAAAGCCGCAAAGAATCGGCCCCGTATGCTACTGGTTTTGGGGCGGGCAAGTCGACGGTATTTTTAAAATCCTTGCAGGCAAATAGCAGGAATAATAGCAGGGCTGTTAATGCAATATATTTCATGTTCATTGTACGGTCATATTATGTGCCATTCGTAAAAGCAGTTCTTTTTCCTCAAGCGTCCGTTGCATCGGCAATTGGGCAAGTCCGATGAGTCTCCGCATTATTTCGATTCCCGCAACTTGGGAAGTGAGCTTTTCATCGAAGGGTTCTTTATAAAGTGCTAGGATTCTTGACATATAGGAGCGATCCATAGTGGCCATTACCATGTGCGCCGCCATTACCCCAAGATCAAATTCGGCAAACCCGAGAAAACTGAACTCTGGGTCCAAGATATACATCTTCTTCGACTTTGTCATCCAACTTCCCGGGTAATAGTCACCGTGTATCAAGGTTTTTCCTGCCGACAGATACGCATTGCCTACCTGACCGATTATTTCCTTAAGGGTATCATCGCTTTTAAAGGGCATCGCCAATGTCTGAAGTCCCGGTTGAACATCATCCAATTCAAATCCATTGTCCAGTGCAAAGGGTAGTTGAAAGATATGCTGATAATTCAACTTGCGCATCGCCCTGTTTGGGGGAAAATTCTTGGGAGGCCTTGTTTGATGCAGACAACCAAGTAGGGACACCAAATTTTCCAATTCTGTATCGGCCATATTTCTTTCAACATATATTTTGGTCATATCCTCGCAATGACCAAGGTCTTTCATGAGGAGCACGTATTCCTTTGGGTCATAGTATAAAACTTCGGGTAGATGCGGGACAAGCATTTCATTATCGATGGTCTTATAAAATTGATATTCAACAGCGATTCTGTCTAATGGGGCACTTACCTGTGGATATTTTTGAACATAGGGTCGGGATTGTTTTAATATAAATGATCTTTCGCTGGTACGTATCCGTAAGACGACATTCATATTGCCTTCTCCGGGTTTTTCAATGTGTAGGATATCTTCCTTGGGCCATAAAAAATTAATGGAAGCTAAATACTCCCAAAGTAGGACAGTCGAGCTGTTTAAGTCAAAATAGGTCAAAATTTCGTTACTAAGAGTTCTTTTGCAATATAGTCCGAAAAGAAAAAAATCCTTACAGAAAGAGAGGCATTTCTGAGGTGCCTCCGGCCCCTAGGCCTCGGGGGAACCCACCACAGGCGGGCAGGCCGGGGCCACTTATCTTTTGGAGATCAAAACGTCAAGTATTCCTGGGTCCTGGATGATCTTTTCGATGAAATTACTACTCTTCATCCCTTTGATGAAACTTTCAAGGTAAACGGCGTCTGCTCTGCTACTGCATGGTTTTGATAAAACCGATTCCCAATCGGAAGCTGCTTTTGTGAAGGCCTTTTTAAAATTATGGTTTTGGTGCAAGCCCAATCGAAAATCCATATTGCCAGACTCAACGATATAAAATCTGTCGATCGAAACACTATAAATGATGTACAAGAAGTGCATGATTGGACCAAAAGAAAAACCCCTATAAACAATTCGTCTAAAGGGGCTAATGGTGGTGCCTCCAGGAATCGAACCAGGGACACATGGATTTTCAGTCCATTGCTCTACCAACTGAGCTAAGGCACCATTTCATTTATTTTATAAGTCTAGCCTACAGCCCCGATATTTCGGGGGAACCAGGGACCCATGGATTTTCAGTCTCCCGACGCTTCGGGACTCTACCAACTGAGCTAAGACACCAATAACCCAAAGGGGCTGCAAATATAATTTCAAATTTAGGATATACAAACAAAATCCATAAAAAAGGCATTTGTTTTTTTCTAATTTTAGATCTTTGCAAAATGAACTTAATTATCGACGTAGGGAACACGCAAATAAAGCTCGCCGTGTTCGATAAAGCAACGCTTATTTATGACTATGCTTTTCAAGCCAATCTTTTTGTAAAGAAAATCAAGGAGCTTTTTAAAAAGTATCCGAAGATCGAAGAGGCCATGATATCGTCGGTCGGAAAATTGGAAGAAAAAGACATTTCAGTATTGTCTGTATTCTGTAAAGTGTATGTGCTCGATCATGATTCAAAGACCCCCTTTAAAAATTCTTATGCCACTCCTCAGACACTGGGGGTTGACAGAATAGGACTGGCAACCGCCGCCTTTTATTTCAATCCCAATAGAAATACCTTGGTAATCGACACCGGTACCTGTGTAACCTATGATATGATCAACGATTATGGCGAATATCTAGGTGGCGCCATTTCCCCGGGCCTTCACATGCGTTATAAGGCCTTGCATGATCAGACCGCTAAACTTCCCTTATTAAAATTGAAGGATCCCCTAGACTTTATAGGTAACTCCACTGAAAATTGCATTCACAGTGGGGTTGTCAATGGTATTTGTGTCGAAATAGATGGCGTAATCGACCAATATCGCAATCGATTCGTAGATTTAACAGTTATTTTAACAGGTGGTGATAGTCAATTTTTGTCAAAACGATTAAAAAATACCATCTTTGCCCATTCCAATTTTCTCCTTCTGGGACTTAACTATTTGCTGGAATACAACAAGCGCTAGATGATCAAAAAAATTGTTATTGCCATAGTGTGCCTCGCTGTTAATAGCTTGTATGCTCAAGACGGAACGATTTCCCCGTATTCTTATTTCGGCATCGGGGATCAGCGGGCCTTGGGGACCATAGAGAATCAAATGATGGGGGGTATCGGCATGTATTCCGATAGTATCCATATAAACCTGAAAAATCCGGCTTCCTATAGCAAACTTGGTATACAGGCAGGCGAAAATTTTGGAATAACGACCTATTCCGCAGGAGTCTCCCACAAGGCATTGCGCTTAAAAACATATACCGAACAACAGAATAGCTCAGTAACCAATCTCGACTATCTTTCTATTGGTTTTAGTGTACGAAAGGGTTGGGGAATCGGTTTTGGGGTAATGCCCGTTTCATCGGTAGGTTATAATTTAGTTTCCGAATCCAACAATAGCAATGGAGTATTAGTGACCAACCAGCTTAATGGCGAGGGCGGCCTAAACAGGGTCTATATTTCGACTGGGTATCAGTTAATAAATAATTTAAGTCTTGGAATAACGGCGAATTTCAATTTTGGAACCTTGAAATACCGGCGGATCCAAAGTGTGGCCGATGTTCAGTTCGGCACTCTCGATCAAAGAAATTCAAGGGTGAACGGAATGGATTTTAACTATGCCCTGAATTATACCCCAAGTATTAATGATAAATACACTTTCTATTCTTCGTTAAGGGTAAATACCCAAGCGAATCTGACCTCGAAAAACACAAAGGAAGTTGGCTCGTTTTCCTTGGTTACAGGGAAAAATATTGAAGTACTGGATGTGGATTTGGATGCACAGAATCTAAGGAATACCGATTTAAAAATCCCTACTACAACTACCTTGGGGATAGGATTTGGGGAAGAACGCAGCTGGTTTTTGGGCGCTGAATATAGTTTTCAGGGGCTTAGTTCATTTTCCAATGTGTTTTTAGATGCAGAGAATATCGAATATAAAGATGCCAGTACAATCGCCTTTGGTGGATTTTTTGTTCCCAATCATAACTCATTCGACGGATATTTTAAAAGAATCACTTATCGAGCCGGGCTGCGCCTTGACCAGACCGGAATGGTCATAAATAATAAGGACATAAAAAACTTTGGCATAACTTTTGGAATTGGATTGCCATTGCGGAACTATTCGAACTTGAACTTAGGTTTTGAATTGGGAAGAAGAGGCACAAGTGCTTCAGACCTTGTTGAGGAAAGTTATTTTAAAGTCAATGTAGGTTTATCCTTAAATGATCTTTGGTTCCAAAAACGAAAAATTAATTGAGAAAAATTTAGTACATTAACCACTTTAAAAATATGAGTATGAAAACGAAACTTTACTACGCAGCAATGATGCTTTTGGGAAGTTTGGGGATATCCAATGCCCAGGCACAGAATCCTGAGTGTATGACGAACTTGTCGATTTATGCTGAACATGCCAAGGTAAAAAACTATGATGCCGCTTATACTCCGTGGAAAATGGTCTATGAAAACTGCCCTGACATTAACAAGGCCAACTATTCATTGGGAGAACGCATCTTAAGTTATAAGGCAGACAAATCTTCCGGTGCCGAAAAGGATACCTATATTAATGAACTTTTAGGACTCTATGACAACGCAAATAAATATTTTCCTAAAGATTATACAAAGGCAGAAATTATTACTGATAAGGTGTTGTTGCGTTATGACAACAAAATGATCAGTGACGATGAAATATACACGATGTTGGGCCAAGCCTTTAAGGAAGACCGGACCAATTTTACCAATCCAAAGGCACTATATCTTTATTTCTCCAGTCTAGTAGACTTACACAATTCCGGAAAGAAAGATTTGCAGGAAGTATTTGACGTTTATGATGATGTAACCGATAAGATCGGGGAAGAAAATGATAAATATACAACGGCTATTTCTACGTTATTGCCAAAGGAAGAGGCTGGAACTTTGACATCAAAAGAGGAAAAACAACTGAGTTCGTACAATAGCTATTCTGAGAATTATGGTAAAATCGAAGGGAGTATCGATTCAAAATTAGGGGCATTGGCCGATTGCGGCAATTTGATTCCGCTCTATGAAAAGAGTTTTGAAGAAAAGAAAGGCGATGTAACATGGGTGAAAAGGGCCGTAGGCAGGATGTTCAACAAGGAATGTACCGATGACCCGATGTTCAAGAAATTGTTCGAGGCACAATTGGCCCTCGATCCTTCAGCGGATGCCTACGTATATGGTGGCACCTTGAAAAACAAAGCAGGTGATACAAAAGCCGCCGTAGCAGATTTTGACAAAGCCCTAGGCCTTGAGACCGATGCAAAGAAAAGGTCGAATATCGCCTATAAAGTTGCCACTATTTATAAGAATGGCAGCAAGTCTACGGCGAGAAGCTATGCCCAAAAGGCCATCGACGCAAACCCATCGAACGGGAAAGCGTATTTGCTGATTGCGCATTTGTACGCAAATAGTGCCAATGAATGTGGAACTACCCCATTTGAGAAACGGGCGGTTTATTGGAAGGCAGCCGAAATTGCCCGTCAGGCAGGGAGAGTAGATCCTTCCCTAAGCGGCAGGGCCAGTCAAGCAGCGGCCAGTTATAATGCCAAGGCACCTACCAAGGAAATGATTTTTTCTTCGGGAATGGCCGGGAAGACCGTATCTTTCAGTTGTTGGGTTGGAGGAAGCGTTAAGGTTCCGACCTTATAGGATGAAACTATCGTTTAGAAATTATTATAGAAGCATTGCCATGGTATTTTCCATGGCAATGCTTTTTTTCTCCTGCAAGGACAATTACAGAAGGGTCGGGGAAGAAGCCGAAAAAATAGTTTATCCCAGGGGGATAGCCGAGAATTTTGAACTAACCTATAGTGAACTGCCGAATCCCTTGGAAAATGAGGTTATAGAAAGTTCAAAAAAAATTTCCATATTAAGAAGTCCGATTTCCTATAATTTTGACAATTTGGTCTTCCCACATCGAACTTTCCCTAAGGGTTTGGAGGTTGAATTTTTTGATAGTGACGGCAATAAAAGTACTATTAAGGCCGACTATGGCATACGCTATACAGTGACCGCTCTGATCGATCTACGCGGCAACGTGGTCATTGAAAATCAGGATGGCAAAAAACTTGAGACCTCACAGCTATATTATGATGAAGATAATGAATGGATATTTACGCAGAAAAAATTTAAATTTACCAATCCGCAAGATGGTACCATAATGGACGGTGAAGGAATGGATTTCAATAAAGACCTAAGTTTTCTCAATGCACAAAAGACCTATGGTTTAATGATGATAAAAGAAGATTCGAATGATTAAGATCTTAAGATATACGGAGTATCTTTATATTGCCGTTGCGTTATTTTCCCTGTACAGAATCTACACCGATTGGAATGTTGATAGGCAAGGTGCCTACTTGTTTGTTTTTTTTGCGATTGTATCGATAGGAATGTTTCTTTTTCGAAGAAATTATCGCAAAAAATTTGAACAAAGAAATCGCGATAACCAAACTAAGCCGTGAGTAGTGCATTTGTAATCATTTTGCTTTCACTCCTTTGCTCTGCCTTCTTTTCCGGAATGGAGATTGCCTTTATTTCGGCCAATAAGATCCACATCGAGATTGTAAAGAAACAAGAGGGTTTTCTGGCTACCATCCTTACCAAATTAACTAAAAAGCCCTCAAAGTTTATTGCCACGATGCTTATTGGCAATAATATTGCCCTAGTCATTTACGGTATTTTCATGGGTGAAATATTGATGGACTGGTTCGTCAGCCTGGGCCCAGTCTCCAACCTATTCATCAAAGCGATGCTTACTGATTTTAGTTTGCTCACCCAGACTATTATTTCGACCTTGATCATTTTGCTCACTGCTGAATTTCTGCCCAAGGTTTTGTTTCAGATTTATGCAAATACCCTTTTAAAGGTGTTTGCCTTTCCTGCCTATTTATTCTATGGGCTATTTTCGGTGATTTCCGATTTTATCATTAAGGTATCAGACTTTATTTTGAAGCACATTTTTGGGACTGCCGGAGATGACGTGCAGCTCGCTTTTACAAAAATAGAACTTGGCGATTATATTACAGAGCAGATGGAAACGGTAGAAGAAGAGGATATGGTCGATTCGGAAATACAGATATTTCAGAATGCCCTTGAATTTTCGGCCGTTAAGGCCAGGGAGGTAATGGTGCCTAGAACTGAAATCACGGCGGTTGAACTCCACGAAACCCCCAAAAATCTTGCAAAGCTTTTTATAGAAACAGGGTATTCAAAAATTCCGGTTTTTAAGGATACCATAGATAATATTATCGGCTATGTACATTCGTATGAACTCTTTAAAAAGCCTAATACGATTAAAAGTATCCTTTTACCCGTCGAGTTTGTTCCCGAGACCATGTTGATTCATGATATCCTAAACGTACTTACAAAAAAGAGAAAGAGTATTTCCATCGTTTTGGATGAATATGGCGGTACCTCGGGCCTTATGACCATAGAGGATATTGTTGAGGAACTCTTCGGGGAAATCGAGGATGAACATGATACCATTGAATATTTAGAAGAACAAATTGATGAAACGACCTACAAGTTTTCGGCGAGGTTAGAAGTAGACTATCTCAATGAAATTTACAAATTGGACCTTCCTGAACATGATGAGTATGAAACCCTCGGCGGTCTTATCGTAAATGAGATGGGGCAAATACCCGAAAAGAATTCCGAGATAAAAATAGACAACTATTTATTTACCATACTTGAGGTTTCAAATACCAAGATAGAACTGGTGTCGGTAAAAATACTCTCATAAGAACAGTTAGAAAACCATCCCTGCATACTTTTTATTATTTGAAAAGAAAATGGTAATTTCGCCAACTGATTTAAACATCCCATAGAATGGCAATTTTAGAAAATATAAGAAAACGCACCACCATTTTGATACTTATTATCGGACTGGCATTATTCGCATTCGTGATATCCGGTGTTTTTAGCAGCAATAGTTCAACTGGTGGGAAGGTAGGCTCTACCGTGGGTGAAATAGATGGGCATGAGATTACCATCGATGAATTTCGACAAAAGGTTGAGATAGCTTCAAGAAGAATGGGCCCTACAAATTCTTCACTTGAAGTAATGAACCAGGTTTGGGATCAAGAAGTACGCAATACCATCCTAGGGGAGCAATATGCCGACCTTGGCATCGATATCGAGAAGGATCAGATTATGGACTACATAAAGACAATTCCGTCATATGCCCAAAATCCGCAATTCCTGAACGCGAATGGTGTTTTCGACGAGAATAAATTTCGAGGATTCTTAGCCGAATTAAAAGTAAACAATCCACCGCAATACGATCTGTGGTTGCAAGATGAGGAGTCGATTATCCAAAACGCAAAACAACAAACTTATTTTAATCTTATAAAGGCTGGTGTCGGAGCAACTTTGGAGGAAGGTGAACTAGACTATAAACTGGCCAATGATAAGATTGACATCAAGTACGTAAAGATACCTTATACCTCTATCGCAGATAGTACGATCGCCATTACTAAAGGCGAAATCGAAACTTATATTAAAGCTCACAAGGACGACTTTAAGCAAGAGGCCGCCCGTGACATTCAATTTGTTTATTTTGCCGAGAAGCCTTCAGCGGAAGATGAGAATACAGTGAAGGAAGAGCTGCTGAAATTGCTGGACAATACCGTTGAATACAATCCCAAGACCGATAGGACCGACACCATTCAAGGATTTAGGACGACCAACGATATAGGAGCCTTCGTTGACAGGCATTCCGATACCAAATTCGATACGATTTTCAAAGCGAAAAAAGATCTGCCCGCCCAATTTGCCGATACATTAATGAAATTGAAAGTAGGCGAGATATATGGGCCATACCGCGATGGGGATTTTTACAAGATTTCTAAAATGGTGGCTAGAAAACCCGATGGCACCGTAAAGGCAAGTCATATCCTAATTGCCTATGAAGGTGCCCAAAGGGCCAATCCCGATGTAAAAAGATCCAAGGAGGAAGCCGAGAAAAAAGCCAATGAGATGTTGCAGGAAGCGAAGAAAGAAGGTGCAGTTTTCGCAGGGCTGGCGCGTGACAATTCAGATGGACCTTCTGCCCCCAACGGGGGTGATTTGGGGTATTTTCAACAGGGAATCATGGTTCCAAAATTTAACGATTTTGCTTTCGGAAATCCGGTCGGCTCCATTGGCCTTGTCGAAACCGATTTTGGTTTTCATGTAATTAAAATAGATGACAAACAAGACGTCGTACAAATCGCAACCTTAGCCCGGGAAATTGAACCATCTGAAGAGACGACCAATAAAATATTTACCGATGCTACC
>JALHST010000123.1 GCA_022865355.1 Maribacter sp.
AAGCATTTAAAAAATCCAAATTTTGATTTTGTAGGTAGGTTAAGGCATTAGTGCCTTCATTAAAAAGAAGGTCGAGTGTACTCGCATTGCGAATAAACCCATGTCGATCCCCAAAAACCTGAACGTAACGCTCTTGCTCGAATACAACATTTTGCTTAGCGTTTACCAGAAATCTAAAGTCTTTATAAAGCTTGGGCTCCAACTCATAATTTTTAGTTTTTTGTATCGGGGTTGCCCATTGTAGGCAAGAGCAGATAAATTCGATCGATGCAAGATTAAAGTCCAATAAAAAATCAAACGGTTTTTCGAATAGGAAGGCCAATTCGTCTTCATAGAACTCAAAATAGGGAGATGAGCGATAGGCCGTCTGCAAGGTTCTCCAATGTTGTCGCTGCCATTGATAGTCATTGTCAACGCGAACATCACAATATTTTTGACGGCCTTGTTATCCACCTACATGCTGTATAGGAATAGTCAATATATGACGGCCTGAATCGGTACAAATGTGACAGCGATTGCGAAAAGTCTGTTTTTGGTAATTGTCCTGTACTTCCCAATAGACATCGTTTTGAACTACACTGGCCATAGTTGCCATGTTGGGAAAGTAGGTTGGGTGTAGTAGTAGTATCACCGTTTCTCAGTACATATTTTGGTATTGTTCAAAGTGAAATCTAAAAATCGAAACTTCGATCCAATGTTTTTACGATTTACTTTTTTTCCTTCGCTTCCATACATAATCACCTACAAAATAGGCCGCCAATGCAATTAGGAAGTATTTAAAATAGGAAACTGGTTCGCCACTGCCATTAACGGTGGTGAATATACGATCCCAACGGGGTTTCCATTTCCAAGGCTTATTTACATTGCCCTTGGCATCCTTGAAATTATCAAAACTCATCCAAATAAAAATCGGCGTACCCACAATGTGGTTTTCCGGGACGTATCCCCAGGCACGACTATCTTCCGAATGGTCCCTATTGTCTCCCATCATCCAATAATAATCCTGTTTAAAGGTATACGAATCGACTACCGTCCCATTGATGCTAATTTGATTGCCCGAAACGCTGATCGTATTATTTTCATAATCGCGGATTATTTTTTTGTACAAAGGAAGTGTTTTCAATGTGAGTGATACGGTTTTTCCTTTTTGAGGGATGTATATGGGACCCATATAATCATAGTTCCAAGGATACTCCGGACTCTGCGGAAACAAATTCACACCGCGATCCCCTTTGGGTTCTAGTATTCTTACCACCGAATCGATTGCCGCATTCGCCCGTAATTCCTTCACCATGTCATCGGTCAAGGGTACTTTTCGCTCCCTACCCGTTTCTTCGGTAAGGGAAAGGCCACTTTTTCGAATGGCTTCGATAGGAATGCCATTTTCATTGGAATATATCTCTAATTGGCCATCGTCTCTTCTATTAAATCCGTAAATGAACGGATTGATGATATCGGCTTGCTGTTGATTTATCGGAGGTGAAATATATTTTCTGGTAAAGTCGGTGGCGCCGACTTGGTTTAATAGTTTTGACGAAACCCCTTTATTCGCATAGACCATATAATCATATTGAGGCTTGGCACGATCTGAAAGTACTAATTGTTTGCCATTGATGAAAACATACCCCGCACGAACTTCCAAAGAATCTCCCGGAAGCCCAACACAGCGCTTTACATAATTCGATTTTTTGTCAATGGGTTTGTCGACGCCCTTTTCTTTTTTGAAAAATATTCGCACGGTATCGGCAGGCCAGCTAAAAACTACGATTTCATTTCGTTGGATTTTTTTAAATCCGGGTAGCCTAAAATAGGGTATCTGTGGTTTGTTGAGATACGACTTTGTTCCTAAAATGGGCAAGGTATCGTGCACCATTGGAGCCGCAATGGCCGTCATGGGTGTTCGTGCCCCATAATGGAACTTACTTACAAATAATAGATCCCCAATGCGAAGGGTACGCTCTAATGATCCCGTAGGAATTACATAGGGCTGAATGAAATAGGTGTGCACCAGAGTGGCCGCCACAATTGCAAAAACGATAGAACTTACCCATTCGCCCATCGCCGTGCGGGGATGCAAATCCCGATTTTCAATATATTGCACCTCTAAGGCATAATTCACATAATAAATGTAAAGGCCCAGGGTGAAGATAACCAACCAGGTTTCCAAAAGGCTGCTTCTTCCATAGCTCCGAATGGTCTCGACCCAAACGACCGGAAACATCAGCAGGTTGATTATTGGAATGAACAATAAAAACACCCACCATTTGGGGCGATTGATGATTTCCATCAATATTATGGCATTATAGACCGGAATGGCAGCTTCCCAAGCCTTTCTGCCAGCTTTTACATATAATTTCCAAGTGCCCAAAAAATGGATTACTTGTACAATTAAAATAAAAATAATCCACTGTGTTGCATTCATGCTTCTACCGTTTGATGTTTCTAGTTTACGATTTCCGGAATTGATAGTTTAAATACATTCCATATTCCAAGGGCCAATTGCTGCCTCGATTCGTGTCCTTATTTTGCATATTTTGAAAAAAAGCTACAAAGTACCTATTTACCAAACCTTAAATTACCCAAATTTAATCTAGGTTTAATACATCTTTCATCGTGAACACTCCTTTTTTGCCGACAAGCCATTCTGCGGCAAATACCGCTCCCTGGGCGAACCCTTCGCGATTATGGGCCGTATGTTTTATTTCTATATCATCTACCGTACTGTGGTACACGACACTATGGGTGCCTGGGACGGCCTCGATTCTTTTGGAAACGATGGGAATTTCGTCTTGATCGGCCTTTTGTAATTTCCAAGCGGCATAGCTCGAATTTTCAATGATTCCTTCAGCCAGGGTAATCGCGGTACCACTTGGCGCGTCAAGTTTCTGGGTATGGTGAATTTCCTCCATAGAAACCTTGTATTGCTCGAATTTATTCATAATTCGGGCCAAGTAGCGGTTCAATTCAAAAAACACATTCACACCCAAACTAAAGTTCGAGGCATAAATAAAAGCCCCGTTTTTTTGCCGGCATAGGGCAACTGCCTTTTCGTAATCGGCCAGCCAACCCGTAGTACCCGAAATAACGGGGATCCCATGATCCAAACAGCTGCTAATATTACGAAAAGCGGCATTGGGCATACTGAAATCAATGGCCACATCCATTTGGGCATAATCTATCTCTTTGGTATCAATATCGATCCTGGCTACAATTTCATGGTTTCTTTGAATCGCAATCTGCTCGATCATTTTCCCCATTTTCCCATAACCAAACAATGCAATTTTCATTTTTAGAAATTTATGACAAATGCCATTCCATAATTCGGTTTATTGGTAATGGGATCCACTTCCAAATAGGGTTGGACATCCAGACCAAGATCTTCATCCACGTTGAATTGTTTTAAATGGGCATCGACGTTCGCATCTACCACGTTCAACGCATAGATTACAATCGTTACCAATAGTGCCAAATCACGATCGCGTTGATACCGTTCTTGGCCATCCTGCAAGGCGGTCGTTGGCAGATCAGGTGTAGCCGGAGGAGGTCCACCTGGATTCCGGAAATTCCAGAATTCGTCATTATTAAATCCAGCCAATCTACTTTTGAACGCAGATCGGAAGCGCACGTATTTATCGTTGTTGAAGAGATAAATGGAAATACCGCTTCCTAGGGCGGCATAGACAATAGGAACTTTCCAATAGCGCCTATTATAGATTTGGCCAAGGCCAGGTAACACTGCAGAATAGAACGCGGCTTTGCTCGGAGCTAACGGATTAATGGCCTTTTTCTTTTCTATGAGACTATCTTGAAGTACGATGCCCTCTTCGCTAAATGCCGTTTTGACCGAATCGATTTCACTAATATTCTTTTTCTTTTTTTGCGAAATATCGTTAGAATCCTTTACCTGTTGTGCCCCTACAATCGTGGTAAAAAGTACACATAAAATTAATGGAAATAGGGTGTTATTCACCTAGGATACATTTTTTTATTTGGTTGAATTGCTCCTCGGAACCAAAGGGAATAGTTATCTTACCCTTCCCCTTATCAGCCGTTTTTATATCCACTTTTACCGTAAGATATTCCGTAAGTTCTTGACGGCCCTGTTTGACAAAATCTGGGATATGTGAAGGTTTTTTACCAGTTTTCTTCCGAATCGTACCGGTTTGGTATTCCTTGACGGCCTGTTCAGTTTCCCGCACCGAAAGATTTTCGCCGACAATTCTTTCATAAAGGGTAATTTGATCTTCTTTCCCTTCCATATTGACCAATGCCCTTCCGTGCCCCATACTAATAAAGCCGTCACGAATACCTGTCTGGATAATCGGATCTAATTTTAACAACCGCATATAATTGGCGATGGTAGAACGTTTTTTGCCGACCCTTTCGCTTAATTTTTCTTGGGTAAGCTCAATTTCATCGATCAGTCGTTGATATGACAAAGCGATTTCAATCGGATCTAGGTC
Source organism: Maribacter sp. (assembly GCA_022865355.1). Classification (GTDB taxonomy): domain Bacteria; phylum Bacteroidota; class Bacteroidia; order Flavobacteriales; family Flavobacteriaceae; genus JALHST01. The sequence goes on from JALHST010000123.1 coordinate 4,464, forward strand.
CTGACGTTGAATGTTTTCAACAAGGGCCATTTCCAAAGATTCTTGATCATTGGCAATACGAATATAGGATGGAATGGTTTCCAAACCGATCAGTTTAGAAGCCCGATACCTTCTTTCGCCCGATACCAATTGATATTTATTGAAGTCGATCTTTCGAACCGTGATAGGCTGTATGACGCCCAATTCCTTAATGGAGGAAGCAAGCTCATTGAGTGCTTCATCATTAAAATTAGATCGGGGTTGAAAAGGATTGACCGATATGGTTTCAATATCAAGTTCTACGATATTGCCAACTACTTTATCGGCATTCTTATCGGTTGCCGATTGAATATCGTTGTCCGGATCTTTCAAAAGTGCGGATAAACCTCGGCCTAGGGCCTGTTTTCGAGTCGCTTTCGCCATTTAAACCGTTTGCTTATTTTTCTGCACCACCTCGTTCGCCATGTTCAGGTAATTCGTGGCTCCTTTGCTACTTGCATCGTATTTAATGATACTTTCCCCATAACTAGGCGCTTCACTGAGGCGCACATTTCGCTGAATAATGGTATCGAAAACCATATCTCCAAAATGTTTTCGGACTTCCTCCACCACTTGGTTGGAGAGACGTAGCCTAGAATCGTACATGGTCAATAGCATTCCTTCGATGTCTAAATCAGGGTTATGTATTTTTTGAATGCTTTTTATGGTATTCAATAATTTTCCAAGGCCCTCCAAGGCAAAATATTCACATTGAATGGGAATTATGACCGAATCTGCAGCGGTTAGGGCATTCAAAGTCAAAAGACCCAATGAAGGCGCACAATCTATTAGAATATAGTCGTAGCTGTTTCGGAGATCGGCAATGGCTTTTTTCATCATGTATTCCCGTTCCTCCTTATCGACCAACTCAATTTCGATGGCTACCAAATCTATATGTGATGGTATTAGATCGACATTGGGTGAAGACGTATGTATGATAGTTTCTGCCGCAGATTTCGAATGTTCTATCAGCTGATACGTACCCAACTCGATACTATCTACATCTATACCCAAGCCCGACGTGGCATTGGCTTGGGGGTCAGCATCAATAAGTAGAACCTTCTTCTCCAAAACACCCAATGAGGCTGCCAAATTAACAGTGGTAGTGGTTTTACCGACTCCTCCTTTTTGATTTGCAATAGCAATAATCTTGCCCATTATCCTAGTAAGTTAAGGGGTAAAAATACGATTATTTACAATGCTAGGGAAACGATTTTGTTAACACAACGTGAATAACTGTGCATCTTGCTGTTAAAGTGAGTTAAAATTCAAATGAGCCGGGACCCCTTGACATTATAAGACTTGGTAATTCTTAACCGAATAGATTTCCGATTTCTGATTGAGTGTTATTATTAGGCTTATAAAAATATCAGGGCAGGTAGTATCAGGGCGGCTATTGGCCAAATAAAGTCATCAATTTTTATTTTCGGTCTTAATACTGTCCTCGTACTCTATAAGATATATTTCCTCATCTTTTTTCTTTAGATAATAATGCTCACGTGCAAATTTCTCGAGCTCCTTGGGGTCTGAAAGTTTATCGATGATAATTTTGTCCTTGGCGATTTCATTCTTCAAGAACTCCTGTTGCTTTTCCAGATTTTTGATTTCTTTTTTCAATTCCAAATGAATGAGTAGCGAATTGGTATCAAAAAAAATCATCCAAATGACGAAAATTGTGAGCACGAGTACGTACATGTTGGTAAGTATCCCAAACCATTTTTTCTTTTTGATATCCTTGATGGCCATATCTTTTAAACTAATTTTTCGTTGATGATGGTGCGCACAATATCTACCGCTACGGTATTATACTTATTGTTCGGGATGATAATATCGGCAAATTCCTTGGTTGGTTCAATAAATTGATCGTGCATGGGTCTTAAAATATTCTGATAGCAATCTAAAGTTTCATCAAGGCCCCAACCTCGTTCGTTGATATCTCTTTTTAATCTTCTGATCAAGCGTTCGTCGGTATCGGCATGTACAAATATCTTGATATCGCACATTTCCCGAATCTTTGCATGGGTCAGAATCAGGATGCCTTCAACAAGCAATACCTTGGTGGGATTTACCCGTATTGTTTGGGAAGTTCTATTGCATTCTAAAAATGAATATACCGGCTGCTCGATAGAGCGCCCACTCTTTAAAAAACCCAAATGTTGTACCAACAAATCAAAATCAATTGATTTAGGGTGGTCAAAATTGGTTTTCCTACGCTCCTCCAAAGCCAAATTTGTTAAGTCATTATAATATGAATCTTGGGAGATCACCCCTACTTCGCCTGCAGGAAGCTCGTCGATGATTTGATTGACTACCGTCGTTTTTCCGCAGCCCGTACCCCCAGCGATACCGATGATAAGCATATTCTCAAATTTTAATCAAAAATACGGTTTTACGAACAATATTCTATTTAACAAAATTGAACTTAAACTAACATGCATTAAAATGGTATTAGTTATTTTTGCCGGATGAACAGACCCAATTCCGAGCTCAATTTTGAATTCGTAGCCCTAATGGCCTCCTTAATGTCTATTGTAGCCTTGGCAATCGACGCCCTGTTACCGGCCATTTCAGAGATCGGAATTTCGATCAACAGCTTTGACCCGACCGAAAATCAACTGCTGATCATCATGATATTTTTAGGGTTGGGGGTAGGGCAATTGTTTTTAGGGCCGCTCTCCGACAATTTCGGAAGAAAACCCATCGTCTATATTGGTTTTGCGATTTTTGCCGTAGCCAGTTTGATTTGCATCTTGGCACCCAATCTAGAAGTAATGCTGATAGGCCGTATATTGCAAGGAATCGGGCTCTCAGCCCCTCGAACGGTCACGATCTCGATCATACGTGATATGTACAAAGGAAATTATATGGCGAGGATCATGTCATTTGTGACCGCCTTCTTCATCTTGGTCCCGGTAGTTGCTCCGGCCATTGGCAAATTGATTTTGGATACCATCGGTTGGAAGGCCATTTTTTATATGCAACTTTTTTTTGGACTCTTGATTGCGATTTGGTTTTGGAAGCGCCAGCCCGAAACCCTAAAAGCCGCCAACAGAATCCGGTTTACCTCCCACGTTTTCACAGATGGCTTAAAGGAATTTATACGGTATCGCGAGACACTGGCATTCACGATGATATCCGGACTCATCACAGGCGCCTTTTTAGTATATCTTAGTGCTTCCCAGCATGTCTTTGAAGACCAATACGGACTCAAAGATACGTTCCCCTATATATTTGCCGGGTTGGCGATTTCAATCGGATTATCGACTTTTTTGAACGGGACCTTGGTAATGCGTTTTGGCATGCGAAAACTTTCTTTTATGGCTTTGGCGGCTTTTTGTGCCATTGCCTTACTCTATGTACTTCTCTTCTGGAATTCGAAGAATCCCAGTGTCATAGTCTTGGTCGGATTTCTGTCTGCACAGTTTTTTTGCCTGGGATTTATGTGGGGCAACTTTCGATCGATCGCTATGGAACCCATCGGTCATATCGCGGGTATCGGTGCTGCTATCAATGGCTTTGTGTCAACGATATTATCTATTCCGATCGCGACCTATATCGGCAGTTTCGTTCAGGATTCGGTATGGCCTTTGTTCGCCGGACTTTCGGTTTGTGGTGTACTTTCTTTGGTAATCTTCCTGATGTTTGGCAATCGCATGGCCATGTTCGGTAATGTGGGGGTTTAATAAAAGTATTGAGCGCTAGGCGAACAGGGGCGAATCAAGAAAAAATATACTAAGTCCTTGTGCCTTTTTATGAACCTTTCTGCCTATTTTCACATTTCAACGACTGGGAATTGCCTCCCATGTCTCCTTAAAGGGCATTATCCATGATTTCCTTGACTACCTCAGGATTGAGAAGGGTGCTAATATCGCCCAGATTACTTGTATCCTTTGAGGCAATTTTGCGAAGGATCCTGCGCATGATTTTACCGCTTCTGGTTTTAGGCAGGCCGCGTACGAACTGTATCTTATCCAATTTGGCGATGGGCCCGATATGCTCGGTTATTTGTTGGTTGATTTCTTTTCGAAGATTGTCCCTGTCCCTGGTTTCGCCGAATTCCTTCAATATGACAAATCCATAGAGTGCATTCCCCTTAATATCGTGTGGAAATCCTACAATAGCAGATTCGGCAACTGCCGGATGTTCATTAATTGAGTCTTCAATGGGAGCCGTTCCCAAATTATGGCCAGAAACGATGATAACATCATCTACGCGACCCGTTATGCGATAATAGCCGACCGCATCCCGCAAGGCACCGTCCCCCGTAAAGTAATAGTTTTTGTAGGCTGAGAAATAGGTATCCCTATACCGTTCGTGGTCTCCCCAAATAGTTCTGGCAATCGAGGGCCAAGGGAATTTGATACAGAGTCTTCCAGCGACTTGATTGCCCATTATTTCACGGCCTTCCTCATCCATCAAGGCGGGTTGAACCCCAATAAATGGGAGGGTGGCATAGGTTGGCGTCGTTGGTGTTACGTACGGAATGGGCGATATCATTATACCACCGGTCTCTGTTTGCCACCAGGTATCTACTATGGGGCTTTTTCTTTTGCCGATATTGTTATTGTACCAATGCCATGCCTCTTCGTTTATGGGTTCGCCTACCGATCCCAGTACTTTTAAGGAGGAAAGATCATGCTTCTCCACATATTCAAGACTTTCCTTGGCCAAGGCCCTAATGGCGGTTGGTGCCGTATAAAATTGGTTCACCTTATGCTTTCGGATAATCTCCCAAAAACGTCCAAAGTCTGGATAGGAGGGAACCCCTTCGAACATGAGGGTGGTGGCCCCATTGGCCAACGGGCCATAAACAATATAAGAATGCCCCGTAATCCAACCAATATCGGCCGTACACCAATAAACATCCTCTTCCCGGTACTGGAATATGTTTTTAAAGGTATAGGCGGTGTAGACCATATAACCTGCCGTCGTGTGTACCATTCCCTTCGGTTTCCCAGTCGATCCCGAAGTATATAAGATAAATAACGGATCTTCGGCATCCATTAGTTCGGCAACACAATCGGCATAGGCCACATCCAATAAAGGTTGTAACCAGAGATCCCGCCCTTTTTTCATGTTGATTTTACTAGCAATGCGTTTAGTTACCAAAACGGTTCGAACGCCAGGACAATCTTCCAAGGCTTTGTCGACAATTCCCTTTAGATCGACACTCTTGTTGCCGCGATACGAACCATCGGAGGTCATGACCACTTTGCAATCCGAATCATTGATGCGTGTTGACAGGGCATTGGCAGAAAAGCCTGCAAATACGACAGAGTGGATGGCCCCGATGCGCGCACAAGCCAGAACTGCTATGGCCAATTCAGGGATCATGGGTAGATAGATACAGACCCTATCCCCTTTTTTTACGCCTTGGTCTTTGAGGACATTGGACATACGGCATACGCGTTCATGCAGTTGCCGGTAAGTTATGTTTTCGGTTTCTTCCTTTGGATCATTGGGTTCGAAAATGATCGCCGTCTTGTCACCACGGGTGGGGATGTGACGGTCGATGCAATTTTCGGTGATGTTGAGCTTTGCCCCTTCGAACCATTTGATCTCAGGCTTCATAAAATCCCAACTCAGTACATTGTGCCATTTTTTTCGCCAAACAAAATGCTCCTCGGCAATTTCCTCCCAAAATGCCTTGGGATTGCGAACCGATTTCCGATATACTTGATAATATTCCTCTAAATGCTTGATATGGTAATTACTCATGGGTGCGTGCTATCTTCTATAAAAATAAAAAAAATTTAGTGACCGGTGGCTTCTTCTGCGCCACTCGGAATTCGAATATCTTCTACGATTTCCTGAACATCAGACGGGGGTTCGGGTGTAAACCTCATAACTAGGATTGAAACTATAAAATTGGCGATCATCGCCACTGATCCAAAACCTTCAGGAGATATACCGAACCACCATTCCTGGGAAGTACCCCCGCCGAACATCCCAAATTTAAATTTCATCATATAATACAGCATTAAGAGCATACCCACGATCATTCCGGTGACTGCACCTTCCCGATTCATTTTTTTATAAAAAATACCGAGTACTATAGCCGGAAAAAAAGAAGCCGCCGCCAAGCCAAAAGCCAAAGCCACGACTGCCGCCACAAACCCTGGCGGATTAATTCCGAAATACCCAGCGATTACTACCGCGATGGAGGCTGAGATTCGTGCCGCCCAGAGCTCACCCTTGTCAGATATGCCCGGACTGAATACTTTTTTTATTAAATCGTGTGATACCGATGATGAAATAACCAATAGCAAACCTGCCGCCGTCGACAATGCTGCGGCTAGACCACCAGCGGCCACCAAAGCGATGACCCAAGCTGGCAAATTGGCAATTTCGGGATTGGCAAGGACCATGATGTCGTTATCTATTTTTAGCTCATTACGCTCTTTATTGGCCACGTATTGAATTTTGCCATCCTGGTTTTTATCGTCAAAAGTCAACAAGCCCGTTTTCTCCCAATTTTTGAACCAGACAGGCATTTCTGAATACTTTTTATCACTAACGGTCTTTATGAGGTTCGTTTTGGCAAAGGCGGCGACGGCGGGAGCCGTCGTGTATAAAATGGCAATAAGTAAGAGGGCCAGACCCGCTGATTTTCGTGCATCCCGTACACGTTTGACCGTAAAGAAGCGAACGATGACATGGGGAAGCCCTGCGGTACCCACCATAAGGGCGAGGGTTATCGCAAAAATATCGACTATTGACTTGGAGCCTTTGGTATAGTCATTAAAACCAAGTTCGGCCGAGAGTCCGTCTAATTTCTCCAAAAGATACATTCCCGAGCCATCATTCAGGGTCGAACCCATTCCCAATTGAGGGATGGGATTCCCCGTCATTTGAATGGAAATAAAGATAGCAGGCACCATAAAGGCAAAAATTAATACGCAGTATTGCGCTACCTGGGTATAAGTTATCCCTTTCATTCCCCCTAAGACGGCATAAAAAAGTACAATGACCATCCCGATGATCACTCCGGTGTTTATATCGACTTCAAGAAATCGTGAAAACACTACACCAACCCCGCGCATCTGTCCCGCCACGTAGGTAAAAGAAACGATCAAGGCACAAATCACAGCAACGATACGGGCCGTTTTTGAATAATAGCGATCTCCTATAAAATCAGGGACCGTAAATTTTCCGAATTTCCGCAAATACGGTGCGAGTAAAAGGGCAAGGAGAACATAACCCCCGGTCCATCCCATGAGATAAACTGAACCATCATACCCTGCAAAAGCAATGATGCCCGCCATCGAAAGGAACGAAGCCGCCGACATCCAGTCCGCCGCCGTTGCCATACCGTTGGCCCATGGGGAAACCCCGCCACCGGCCACGTAAAACTCCTTGGTAGAACCTGCCCGTGACCAGATGGCGATACCAATGTAGAGGGTGAAGGTGACTCCAACTAAAATATACGTCCAGGTCTGAACACTCATTGTTCTTTTGGTTATTAGGTTATTGTATACTAGGTTAGCCAGGCACTTAGCACTTCGGACTTACCAGTTTACTATCAAATTTTCGACGGGTCGTCATACTTCTAGGTGGTTTAGCTTGATTTATAATTCCGCATTTTTCGATGTGTCACAGTGATATTTTTGTCGCACGGCTGCCATCTCATGTACACGATCACGACCCCATCAATCCTCATAACCGAATTTTTTATCTAATTTGTTCATGAGACGAACGTAGACGAAAATCAAAATAACGAACATATAAATGGAACCTTGTTGTGCAAACCAAAATCCAACTTTGAAGCCACCCACTTGAAATGTATCCAGGGCCTCTTTAAAGAGAATGCCGGCCCCATAGGATCCTACAAACCAGATCGTCAATAGAATGATCAAATAACGAAGGTTCACTTTCCAATAGGCCGTGGCCTTTTTTTGTTTTTCGGACATGCTTATGTAGTATTCGTTTGCATCTTGAATCTACTAATATAAGTAATTGCGATCTACTTCCTAACTTGGTAGATAAATCACCCCACTCGATGAATCCCTTAAAGCCCCCGTTACAGAACAGAGTACATTCGTTTGGCCTTCAAGCCTGAGAACTGCCATTAGGGCAAAGACCAAGGCTTCCTTAAAATCAATCAATTGTTTTACCGGAATGACAACTTGAATAGTTGGGCCCAATTTCTCCTGCAAAATGTTTATCAAAAAATCATTCAAGGTGCCCCCACCTGTAATCAAGACCGTACTGGGCGATACCAACGCATGGCTCTTAATTTGTATGGCAATCTGTTCACAAATATGATGGATCGCCGTGCACAAAAGATTTTCAAGAATATCGGCGGCGGCCTCGACCAAGGGCACTACTTCTTGCACGAACCATTCGTATCCTATTGATTTTGGAAAAGGCAAGGTATAATATTTAAGGCCGTTCAGTTGCCGCAAAAGCCCTGAATTGATTTTGCCTGTTTCGGCGATTTTACCGCCTTTATCATATTCCATTCCGTTTTTTCTACTTATGTAGTTGAGAATCATATTGGCAAGGCCGATATCATAGGCGATTCGTTTTCCTTTTTTTTCAAACGATACATTGCTGATACCGCCCAAATTCAAACAGAAATTGTAATTTCCAAATAACAATTTATCGCCTATGGGCACCAAGGGAGCGCCTTGTCCACCCAAGGCAACGTCATTGGTTCGAAAATCGCAGACTACTTTTTTTCCGCTGACATTGGCAAGGTGCTGTCCGGATCCAATTTGGAAAGTAAACCCTTTATCAGGTTGATGGTGGGTAGTGTGTCCGTGACTGGCAATATAATCTACTTCCAAGCGATTATCCGTAATAAAAGATTTGACCTGTTGCCCCAACCAAATACCATAGGTTGCATGAAACTGTAACAATTGGTCAGCAGGAAGATAAATGGCGTCTTTTAAATGGGCATGCATTTCGGGAGTATACGGCACGCTATCGGATTCCACTATTTTAAATTCCCACGCACCTTTTGTATGCCACAGATGGCAATAGGCCAGGTCTAGACCATCAAGCGATGTTCCCGACATCAGGCCGATTATTTTATAAACCTTCATGGGGTGCTAATTTTATCGGTAATTCTCCCACGGCTTTGAACAAGCCCATAAAATGATCGGCCGCCACTTCCTGAAACACCTTGAAATTCTGGTAGGCAATTACGACGGCATGGGCTTTTTCAGTATGTATATGATTGAGTACATATGGATTTCCAAAAAGGTATAAAACTACCTTTTTGTTGTGGATCAATTTGTTGACGTAGGTTAATACATCTTTGGAAAATCCAAAATTGTTGACAGGTTTCACCTGTGGTGGAAAAAGAGCCAAAAGTATAAATTCTTCTTTAGGAAGGGCTGGCCCAGCCTCCCCGAGCACGCTTTTAACAATAGAAAGAGTTTTTAACGTATTATTCTTGTTTATTGATTTAAAAAATTGATTGTCAATATCTTGTGAAATTTGGATTCCACAAACAGGATGGTCTCGAAAGGTTTTGATGTCTTCTTCTGTGCCCTGGTGCAGGGTAAGACTTTTAAGAGCTATCCTCTTGTTTAAGTTATAAGGATCTGTAAGTTGTGATCCCAGCTTTTCAGCAGTGCCAAATGCTTTCTCCTTTAAACCCCAAATTCGTTTGAAACTATCCTCGATCTGGCTTTTATGGGCATTTTTTAAAATGGTCGCCGCACCTTCGGCAACATGCTCGGCAAAACAAAGAATATCGTTTCCTGCATCAAAGGCGGCCCATTCTAGTTGTCCCTTTTTGTGATACAGTTTCGAAATGGCATGCATATTCATAGCATCGGAAACTACGACACCCTCAAATCCCATTTCGTTGCGTAAGACCCCCTTGATACTGTCTTTCGAAATACTGGAAGCTATGTTTTTTCCATTGGTCAATGAGGGTACGGATAAATGTCCCACCATAACCGAATCAACACCGGCTTCAATCAATTTTTGAAATGGAAATAACTCATTGGCCAACAAGGCTGATTTTGACTTTTCGATTACCGGAAGCCCCAAATGGGAATCGGTGGCGGTATCCCCATGGCCTGGAAAGTGTTTCGCGCTGGTGAGGATACCCATGCTTTGCATTCCCTTCATCAAAGCGATTCCTTTTTCAGCAACCGAATCCCTGTTTTCACCGAAAGAGCGATAGCCGATTACGGGATTGTTGGGATTGTTGTTGATATCGGCCACCGGTGAAAAATTCAAATGTATGCCGGCAATTTTACAGTCCTGGGCGATATTTTTGCCGACTTGAAATATAAGGTCATTATCATTCCGAATCGCACCCAAGGTAATCGCATAGGGGTACTGCGGGGTATTTTCGATACGCATGGCCAAGCCCCATTCTGCATCAATGGCAATGAGTAGGGGATAGGTCGCTGCTTTTTGATAACGTCGGATCAACGATTTAAGGGTTTCAAAACTTTTTTCATTGTATACCACCTTTTTTTTACCCTCATAATTGGTGGCAGCGCTTGCACGACTATGAAAAAAGCAAAGGCCACCTATATGATGATTTAGGATTAGTAGTTCCAATTTCGCAATTTCGGCTTCCGTATCGTTGATAAAGGCCGCTGGCATGAACAATTGTCCTACCTTTTCGGTGGTTGATAGCAAGCCTTGGGCTTGATGATAACTAAGAACTTTCTGCATTTCTATTAATTGCTTTACCAAAATTGGCTGGGTACTTGATAAACCTTAACATTACTATTGCCGGAAAGGCCGCAATGACCACCCAGACAAAAAATCCGCCATACCCTAACCATTCTTGCATATAACCACTAATAAGGCCAGGAAGCATCATTCCCAAGGCCATAAAACCGGTGGCGATGGCATAATGGGAAGTCTTCGATTTTCCTTCCGCGATATAGATCAGATAAACCATAAATCCAGCAATACCGAATCCGTAGCCAAATTGCTCAAGCACCACTGTGGAGACCACGGCAGCAATATTCGTGGTCTTCGTTATGGCAAGCAAGGCATAAAGCGCGTTGGGAACATTAAGGGATAGTAACATGGGCAACATCCATTTTTTTAATCCATGCCTAGAAATAAGTATCCCCCCCAAAATACCGCCTACGGTCAACATAATGACCCCAACTGTACCATATATCGTACCCACTTCCGAAGTGGTATATCCCAGTCCTCCTACAGATGTTGGATCCAATAGGAAGGGCGATGCCATTTTCACCAATTGTGACTCCCCCAAGCGAAAAAGCAAAATAAAAATTAAGGCATTAACCATACCTGGCTTTTTAAAGAAGGAGATGAAAACCTCCATAAAATTCGCCGGTTTGTCAAGTTCTATGGCCTCGGAAGTTTCAAATTTGGGCGTCACAAAAAAGTTCGAAATGGTCAGCATAAGCATCAAAAAAGCTGAAAATATCATGGTAATGGACCAAGCTTTTGTATTATCACCATACTTATTTTCGAGAAAACCGGCCATTATGACCAAAAGACCTTGTCCTGTAACGGTCGAAAGCTTATAGAATGTACTTCTCATCCCCACAAAAAACGATTGTTTTTCTTCCGTAAGACCGATCATATAGTAACCATCCGAAGCTATATCATTTGTGGCCGAGGCAAAGGCGGCCATCCAAAAACACGCCAGTGTAGTAATGAAAAAAATGTTGGTGGGCAGGGAAATACCAACTCCTAGCAGCGCAAGCGATATTAAGAGTTGCGAATATAGAAACCAATTGCGTTTGGTGCTTTTCAGATCTACAAACGGACTCCATAATGGTTTTATAACCCACGGGAGGTACAGCCAACTGGTGTAAAGACCGATATCAGCATTGCTTACACCTAACTTTTTGTACATGATAACCGAAACCGTGACCACCATAACATACGGCAATCCTTGGGTAAAGTATAGAATAGGCACCCATGCCCAAGCCCCTTTATCTTTTTGTACCATGCTTGTCTCTTTGACCTAAATGTAAAAAAATTGGTGGGTTTACATGCCCCTTTGGACTGCTAAATATTCCCAGGCTCGGTATTAATTAATTTTCACCTTTTTGAAATTTCAGGGTTCAACCTCGCTTTTTCAAAGTTGGAACGTTTTGTTTTTTATAATTGGTTTTGCCCATATGCCAATGCTCAAAACATATCCCAGCATTACAAATACCAACAACATCCCGATCTTCAAGGAGGCAAAATCACTTATAAAGCCAATCAAAAGCTGTACGACCGCGCCTCCCATGATGCCCGTCATCAGGATTCCTGCAAAAGAGCCATGATGTTTGGTAACCGAGTTCAGACCAAGCGACAAAATAATCGGATACATGACCGAGAGAAAGAAACCACTTATTTCAAACCCGAATAACGAATATTCGGCGTTCCCGAAAAGTGCCACGGCCAAACTCAGGATAGCGAGTACCGAAAAAAGTTTAAGAACCAATTTACTATCGATCACTTTCAATAAAATCAATCCTAAAATTCCGCCCAAGGTCATTAGACCCCAAAAATTACCTACGGCATTGGCCCCTATGGTTTCATAATCGAGTCCGTGATACGTTTGTAGAAATTTTGACATCCAATATGATATTCCTTGTTCGGCGCCTACATAGGCGAAAATTCCAAAGAAATATAGGAGGACTATCTTATTTTTGAACAATTCGAGATAGGTTTTCCGCGACCCGGTTTTTTCGGCGACGGTCAATTCGACCTTGGGAAAAGAAATCGTCAAGAGGATAAATATCATGATAAGACTGGCCACGGCAAATATCCAATACATCGATATCCAGTTCATTTCAGAAGGCACAATCTTGGAAAGGACGTCGATAAGCCAATTTGCTTCCTGCCCAGGTTTATTTAAACCGGTAACCAAATAAGAATATACCTGCGGACTTACAAAGGAGGCGGCACCAAAAATCAATTGGGCAAGGACTGAAGTGAACGCATAATGTTCTTCCCCACCGGTAACCCGCAATAACGGGTTGATGACCACCTGCAAAATGGCCATGCCGGTACCTATGGTAAATAATGTAATTAAAAATACCTTGAAAGTTGGAAATAACACAAAAAGTATCGAGCCTAAAAGGGCTAAGAGGAATGCGAAGAGCATCAAGCGCTTTTCCCCGAACCTTTCGACCATAAATCCAGAGGGAATCGACATGACCCCATAGGCAATAAAAAAAGTAAAAGGTAAAAATCCGGCCATCGTTTCACTTAGGCCGAAGCTTACTGAAACACTGGGATTCAGAGCACCAAGAATATTTGTCAAAAAAGAGATTACGAAAAATGTGACGAGAATCAAGACGACAATTCGGTAATTCTTTTTCATCGATTTCTTAAAGTTGGTAGTTGTTCTTAGTCAGATGGTTAAATGTAGGCAAACCTATTTATTAATCCCATATATTCCTATTTGAATTGGACCAATAGCTCCATAACTAAATGTATTCCGAGGTGCCGGGACCGTGTAATATAAAAAACCCCATTGTACCCAAACTAAGGGTAGAACAGGGTTATAGGGAAGCACGTTATGTGGCCATTCGCTTCTTATTGGAAATGATATCGGACAAATCCTTCCATAGCTTCATATTCGGCCATACCTAACGCATTATATTTTTGGGCAGTTTGCGTATTTCGTTGCTCGGCCCGTTGCCAGAATTCCCGATCATCATTTCCAGGAAACATAGCAGCGTCTTTTTGCGATTGATGCTTAAAGATCGCATTCTTTTTGCGTTGCATATCTTTTGGACCGATTGGGATGGTCATTTCCATATCGGCAATATCCCATTCCTGCCAAGCGCCACGATAAAGCCATAAATAGCAATCATTGATCCAAGCAGCTTTTTCCTTTACGAAGCGATCCATCGCCTCATAAATGATTTGCAGACAAACACGGTGTGTCCCATGAGGATCTGAAAGGTCTCCCGCCGCAAATATTTGGTGCGGGCGAATCTTGTTTAAAAGATCATAGGTCAATTGCACATCGGCTTTTGAATGCGGTTTTTTCTTTACGGTGCCTGTTTCATAAAAGGGGAGATTTTGGAAATGCGCATTTTCCTCCTTTACGCCGCAATAACGGCATGCGGCCAAGGCTTCCCCTTTTCGGATAAGACCTTTAAATTTTTGTATTTCCGGACTATCGATTTGTCCAGGCAATTTATCGTTTAAAAACTTTCGGACTTCTTTAAATTGTTTTTGAATATCCGTATTATCCCTTTGAATTTCCTTTGCAAAGTCCATGAAGCGTACGACCTCATCATCGAATACGGCAATATTTCCCGAAGTCTGATAGGCCACGTGCACATCATGTCCTTGATCGACCAATCGCAACAAGGTAGCGCCCATTGAAATGACGTCATCATCGGGATGTGGACTAAAGATCAGGGATGTTTTGGGATACGGATTCTTTCGTTCGGGGCGGTTGGTGTCATCGGCATTTGGTTTGCCTCCTGGCCAACCTGTGATAGTTCGTTGTAAGTGGTTGAATACGATTAGGTTAATGTGCTCGGCAGAACCTACTTCGGCCACAAGACTTCCCATTCCATGTTCGTTATAATCCTCATTCGTCAATTTAAGGATGGCTTTATTCAATTTTTCAGAGAGCCAGATACTCGCTTTTTTGATGAGAAGGTCTGTCCAGTTACATTCGGCTACCAACCACGGTGTTTTTAATCGTGTCAGGCCAGAGGCCGCGGCAGTATCCACTATAAAATCGCAGTTTTCATGATGTTGAAGAAAAGTGGCAGGTACCGACTCCTGTATTTTTCCTTCGACTGCCTGATGAATGATGCCAGCTTTTCCTTCTCCCCATGCCATCAAAATTATCCGCTTTGCTGCCATAATCGTTCCTACACCCATGGTGAGGGCCTTGCCGGGTACATTTTCAAGTCCGAAGAAGTCGCTCGCGGCATCCAAACGGGTTACCCGATCCAGCCGCACCATCCTTGTTTTACTTTTTAGGGACGAACCTGGCTCATTGAAACCAATATGACAGGTTCGGCCAATTCCCAAAATTTGTATATCGATGCCACCGGCCTTTTCAATTTTGCGCTCATAGGTTTCACAGAAATCCCGGACATCTTCTTTTTCCAAGGTGCCATCGGGAATATTGATATGTGTTTTTTTAATATCGATATGGTCGAAAAGATGTTCGTTCATAAAACGCACATAACTGTGGATCGAATCGGGTTCCATGGGGAAGTATTCATCCAGATTGAAGGTGATGACATTTTTAAAACTTAGGCCTTCCTCTTGGTGAAATTTGACTAGAAAATCATACACTTTTGTTGGGGTGGATCCCGTTGCCAGTCCCAATACGGCGTTTTTTCCTTCTTTCTGCCGTTCCCGAATCAGTTGGGCTATTTCATTAGCCACAAAAAAGGACGCCTCTTGCGAACTTTCGTGAATTACGGTATTTATTTTTTCAAATTTTCTGGACTCCTCATCAGCGGGGAATGCTGAAATACTTGGTTTTGTGGATGTTAGCGACATGGCGTTATTTAAATTTTTTCATTGTATGTGGCAAATATAGCCAAATTTTTAATATTTTGCTGTTTTGTGCTATATATTTTGCTGTATTATGCATTTTATTTGTATTATCGGTATATTTAAAAGATATAAACCGTAAAAAACGGCAATTTCGATTTATTCCCTATCTTTGTTTTTTGAAATACGAAAGGTACCAATTGGCAATACTTGAAATAAACATGTCATGTTGAAAGAAGAAAGACAACAACGGATTCTTGGCGAAGTAGAACTGCACAATAGGATATTGCTGACCGATATGGCCGAAATTCTAGATGTCTCCATTGATACGGTACGGCGTGACGTGAAGGAGTTGGATGCCGCGAACAAGTTGCAGAAAGTACATGGGGGTGCCATATCCATGGGATTTACCACCTATAGTGCCCGGAACAACAATATTTATGCCTTGGAGCAAAAGACCATCATCGCCGAAAAGGCAGTAACTCTCTTAAAGCAAGGCGGCGTAATTTTTATTGATGGCGGCACCACCTGTATGGAATTAGCCCGACTGATTCCGGATGATCTTGAATTGACCTGTTTTACGCTTAGTCTCCCAGTTGCCATGCAATTATTGACGAAACCCAATGTTACCGTTATTTTTGTGGGTGGACAAATTTCAAAGGAGGCCCAGATCTCAATCGGTGCCAATGCGATACATCATCTTTCTGAAATTAGAGTAGATTATAGTTTTATCGGCACCGGGTATGTCGATGCGTTATTTGGCCTGACCGAATTTGATTGGGATATCGTACAAGTGAAAAAAGCAGTCATTAAGGCATCTAAAAAAACGGTCCTTTTATCCATATCCGAGAAATTGAATTCCCAGCATCGCTATAAAACCTGTGATATTAGTGCCATTAATACGATGATAACTGAATTAGACCCCGATAATAATTTGCTCAACCTTTTTAGAAATTACGATATTCGGTTGTTGTAATTTTGTTGTAGACTATGCACCAAAACTAAGATGCTGGATGTCTGATGTAAGAAGTAATGCACGAATTAATTGGGTAGGGGAGGTCGTCTTTTAAGCGGCCAATGTGCAATTGTATATCTATGTATTGGTTTGGGCTTCTTTCTTTCGTAAACCCAACTATATAAACGGATTAACTCGGATTAAAACCAAAGATCAGAAAATTAAGTTCATGGAGTATAAAAAAATAACGGAAACGCCTTCTAATTTCGATCGTCTGGAGTCTATGGACACCCAGACTCTTTTGACGAGTATGAACCTTGAGGACAAAAAAGTAGCGGATGCAGTTGCTTTGGCCATTCCTCAAATAACGAAATTGGTCAATGCTTTGGCGGATCGATTTATAAAGGATGGGCGCTTGTTTTATATCGGAGCAGGCACAAGTGGAAGATTAGGTATTTTAGACGCCTCTGAAATACCGCCAACCTACGGCATGCCGCACACACGGGTAATCGGACTGATCGCTGGGGGCGACGGCGCTATTCGAAAATCAGTGGAAAATGCAGAAGATGATAGTCAACAGGCATGGAAGGATTTAATGAAATTCGATTTAAAAAGCAATGATGTAGTCGTTGGCATCGCCGCTTCTGGAACTACTCCCTATGTACTTGGAGGTGTACGGGATGCTAGGAAAAACGGTCTCCTGACCGCCGGGATCACCAATAATCCTGGTTCGCCCTTGGCCCTAACCGTCGATATTCCTATTGAGGTTAACGTAGGCCCCGAATTTGTTACGGGCAGTACCCGAATGAAGAGCGGAACTTCCCAAAAATTGGTGCTGAACATGATTTCCACGGCCTTGATGATTAAAATCGGTCGAGTGAAAGGAAACAAGATGATCAATATGCAATTAAGCAATACCAAATTGGTCGATCGAGGTACCCGCTATGTTATGGAAGGTTTGAAGGTTGATTATGAGACGGCGGAAAGGCTGCTCAAAAAGCATGGATCGGTAAAAGCGGCTTTGGAAGCAGGAAAATAAGTCGTTTTGGATGGCCTCAATCACAAAAATGGGGGCCCGGCGAAGTCCGTTCCAAAGGGTTGACAAACTGAAAATAAACCGTTTTTAAAAAAAAAGATTGCCCAAAGGGCATAGTGAAAAGCTACATCACTTCTTCTGAACCCCCGCAACCTCTTCGACGGTAACCATGGTATCTGAAGTATTCCCCCAAGAATTTAGAATAAAGTTCATGACGTCCGCTACTTCCTCATCTTCCAGTCCCAATGCGGTCATTACGTTATTATACTTCACCCCGTTTACCTCCATAACACCTTGTTGGCCATATTTTATGCCACGTATACTTTGTTCCCTATTATTCATGAGAAAGTCTGAATTTGCCAAAGGTGGAAACGTATTCAATACGCCTTCACCTTTTTCAAGATGACAGCTAACACAAAAATCGGCATAAATATCCCGCCCCCGTTCCATACTTTCCTTAAGTTCGGGCTCCTGAAAGAGGACCATATACAAACCAGCCACGGCCGCAAAATAAGCTAATAAGAATGTTTTCATGCAGTTACTTTTTCAATTTGCGCCGCTATATAAACTTTCGGTATCAATTTATAAATCCCCTTACTTTAAATACCTCTGGACGCACTCGACCTGAAAACAATAAAAAGACTAAACTTTCGGCACCAATTTGTAAATTCCTTTGCCTTCGACCGCCACATAGATAAGTCCGTCAGGACCTT
>JALHST010000124.1 GCA_022865355.1 Maribacter sp.
ATCATCACCTATGTACAGGGCATGCACCAATTGGCGGAAGCCTCTAAGGAATACCATTACGAATTAGATATGGCCCTAATCGCCAAAATATGGCGCGCAGGCTGTATCATACGTGCCCGTTTGTTATCCGATATTACCAAAGCCTTTGAAGCCGACAGGTCTTTACCAAATTTGTTGCTTTCCCCATCCTTTGTCAAAGAATTACAAAGTACGGTGGACGCAACTAGGGAATTGGTTGCCTATGGGGCCACGAATGGCATTCCACTACCCGGTCTTTCTAGTGCACTTACTTATTTTGATGCTTTTACGTCTAGCCGTTTGCCTTTGAACTTGATACAGGCACAACGCGATTATTTTGGGTCACATACTTATGAGCGCTTGGATCGTGAAGGCATTTTTCATACCGAGTGGGAAAAATAATATACATAATAGAAGCACTTTTTAAGAGAATCGGAAGTACCGCGACTTCGTCCTAGTCTGTAATTGAAGTAGCTATGCCCAAAACACAATACCGTGTCTACGTAGTTGAACTCTCAAAGCGGGTCTTTACCGAAAATGCACGATTCCGTGCTGCGAATCCTCAATTCAATGGGGTCTTACAATGCCTGTACGTGGGAATGACAAGCAAGTCTCCCAAAGAACGGTTCGAGCAACATAAAACAGGATTCATCAATAAAAAAGGTCATAAGTTATCCTCCAGTATCGTCCAAAAATACGGCATGTACCTTCGCCCAAGTCTTTACAATCATATAGACCCCATGAATACGCGGACAGAAGCCCTTAAAATGGAGGAAATACTTGCGCTCGAATTACGCAGAAAACGTTATGCCGTTTGGTACAACTGAAAGCAGGAAGCAAGAAACAAAAAAACTAAATTCAAAAAAAAGACTATAGCATTTGGAATTTGGCCCCTCCCGATAGCTATCGGGAGCTATCGGGGTGGTATTTTCGAAATCTTATTTCGACAGGTACATTTTTCTTCGATGGTACAGTTCATAAAACTGGTCATCCTTGAGACTATCTATAAATAAGATACTTTCCCCGGTACTTTTCATTTCTGGACCGAGGTTCTTGTTAACGTTCGGAAATTTGTTAAATGAGAATACCGGCTGTTTTATGGCATACCCTTCAAGTTGCGGATTAAATTTAAAATCTTTCACTTTTTTCTCGCCCAACATCACCTTGGTCGCAAAATTGACATAGGGTTCCTTATACGCCTTTGAAATAAAAGGTACCGTACGCGATGCCCTGGGATTGGCCTCGATGATATATACTAGGTCATCCTTGATGGCGAACTGTATATTAATGAGTCCTACCGTATTGAGCGCCAAGGCTATTTTTTTAGTATGGTCCTTGATTTGTTGCAGTACAAACTCGCCTAAATTAAAAGGTGGCAAGGTAGCATTAGAATCCCCGGAATGAATCCCACAAGGCTCAATATGTTCCATTATGCCAATGATATATACATCCTCCCCATCACAAATGGCATCGGCCTCGGCTTCTATGGCGCCATCCAGATAATGATCTAATAACAACTTATTATTGGGAATCTTGCGCAAAAGATCAACCACATGTTCCTCCAATTCCTCCTTGTTAATAACGATTTTCATGCCTTGCCCACCTAAGACATACGAAGGCCGCACCAATAAGGGAAAATTCAGTCTATCGGCCAATTGTAAAGCCTCTTCGGCCGACTCTGCGACCCCAAATTCGGGGTATGGGATATTGTTTGCCTGAAGAAGTTTGGAGAAACTGCCACGATCTTCGGCCAAATCTAAGGATTCAAAACTGGTGCCTATGATCTTGATGCCATATTTAGAAAGCTTTTCTGCCAATTTTAATGCTGTTTGACCCCCCAATTGAACAATTACTCCTTCCGGTTTTTCATGTCGAATAATGTCATAGATGTGCTCCCAGAAAACCGGTTCGAAATACAGTTTGTCGGCCGTATCAAAATCAGTGGATACCGTCTCGTGGTTGCAATTGATCATGATGGTTTCATAACCGCATTCGGCCGCGGCCAAGACCCCATGTACACAACAATAATCGAATTCAATCCCCTGCCCAATGCGATTTGGTCCCGAGCCCAGTACCACGATCTTTTTCTTATCGGTCACTATACTATCGTTCTCAACATAACGCTCTCCATCGGGGGTCTCTATTTCGGCTTCGAAGGTGGAATAATAATAGGGCGTCATTGCCTTAAATTCAGCGGCACAGGTATCTACCAATTTGTAGACCCTGTTAATGCCCATCTCTACCCGCTTATTATAGACCTCACTTTCATAACAGTCTAACATATGGGCGATCTGCCGGTCGGCGAATCCTTTTTGTTTGGCTTCCAGCATCAATTCATTTGTGAGACTGGCAATGGTATAGGTCGAAATTTCTTTTTCCAGTTGGTACAGTTCTTCATATTGTTTCAAGAACCACATATCAATTTTCGTGATTTCGTGGATCCTTCGTAGGGGAATTCCCAACTGTATCGCATCATATATGACAAACACCCGGTCCCAACTGGGAACGGTCAGTTTGGCAATGATTTGATCATAGTCGGTATAGCCCTTACCATCTGCACCCAAACCATTCCGCTTTATCTCCAAGGATTGGGTCGCCTTGTGCAACGCCTCCTGAAAAGATCGCCCGATCCCCATGACTTCCCCTACCGATTTCATTTGTAGTCCCAAGGTACGATCCGAACCTTCGAATTTGTCAAAATTCCATCTTGGTATTTTGACGATGACATAATCTAAAGTAGGTTCAAAAAG
>JALHST010000125.1 GCA_022865355.1 Maribacter sp.
ATCGAATGAGCGACCCTCATGCTTGATTGCGGCCGGTTATTTTAAAATTCTGTATATAACTTCCCGGTTCACGTTTTTTTTCTCTCGTCATTTTTCTTTAATCTTGAACAAAATTTATCCTTGGAAAAAAGTTATAAGGTATTTCTAAAAGAGATTACCACCTTTGTTTTTGATGTTGATGGTGTTTTTACCGACGGCACTTTGCTGATCACCAATGAAGGGGAGATGCTAAGAAAAATGAGCGTAAAGGATGGATTTGCCTTGAAAACGGCGATACAAAAAGGCTATCAGGTTCTGATTATTTCCGGAGGCACCAATGAAGGGGTCAGGGAACGATTGAAGGATCTTGGGGTTACCGATATTTATATGGGTACACATCAAAAAGAACAGCCTTTGAAGGAGTATATGGCCCTTAAAAAAATAGAATCTAAAAATATACTCTATATGGGCGATGATCTTCCCGATATCCCGGCCATGCATCTAGTAGGATTACCGACCTGCCCGCAAGATGCCGTGCAAGAGGTAAAAGCTATTTCAAAGTACATTTCACATAGAAACGGGGGTGATGAATGTGTTCGCGATGTGATAGAACAAGTTTTAAAAGTGCGCGGCGACTGGTACGGAAATTATGATGCCTATAATACCTAGCAAATGTTATATGAAAAGCTGAAGGACTATACGATCATCTTGGCGTCTGGTTCGCCCAGAAGAAAACAATTTCTCAAGGAAATGGGTTTTGATTTCGAGGTCAGGATCAAAGCCATCGAGGAAGTATATCCCGACCATTTGGATCGCAGTGAAATAACCGATTATCTCGCCGCATTAAAAGCTTCGGCTTTCGAAGGTACTTTGGGCCAGAAAGACATCCTTATAACATCAGACACGGTGGTCTGGCACAAAGGCAAAGCGATTGAAAAACCAAGGAATGAAGACGACTGCTTTAGCATGTTACGCGCACTTTCGAATAGTTGGCACGAAGTAATCACTTCGGTCTGTTTCACTACGGTTCATCATCAAAAAATTGTGAGCGCCACCACAAAGGTAAAGTTCAGTGCCTTGACCGATACCGAATTATGGCACTACATCAAGACCTATCGTCCCTTTGACAAAGCCGGCGGATATGGCATTCAAGAATGGATCGGATTGATCGGGGTTGAAGAAATCAAGGGTTCTTATAGCAATGTAGTTGGACTTCCGACTCATTTGGTCTACAAAACGATATTCACTATGGTCAGCTGAGCCGATTTTGGTAAATTTGACCAAAATGTAGGTTATGAAAAAAGGTATCGCCACTTTGCGATTCGTACTTCCCATACTTTTTTTGATCATTGCTGGCGCCTGTCAGGAAAAAGCGAATATAAGCAATGACAATGGCAGTATGGTTGATAAAAAGGTTCCGACAGAGGCCAATTCGCCTAAAAAAAGGCTGTCAGAAGATTTTAAGAAATATTGGTATGCCGGCGTAGCCGAGATTACTTCTTATAAGCTCGAGCAGGCCCGTTATGGCGAACTTAGGGAGGGTCATGCCGTCTTAATTTATGTGACCGAACCCTTCTTGGCCGATAAGCAAGTAAAAGCTGATCGGGACCAAGCCTCAAATATCCCCGTCTTAAAACTGAATGCCACCAAAAAATTCCTTACCGGTATTTATCCCTATTCGATTATGACCAGTAGTTTTTATCCGGTGTATGATAACCAACATGCCATTAAGGTTAGTTTTTCGGCACAGGAATGGTGCGGTCAAGTATACATGCAATTAAACAATCATCAAAACTTTGACATTACATCGCATTCGTATTTTGAGTCGGAAGCTGACCAGCAATTACAATTGGGGAAAACCTATTTGGAGGATGAACTATGGAACAAAATACGTATTGATCCGGCAGATCTACCCCTCGGAAAATTAAAGATTATCCCATCTTTTGAATTTATCAGATTGTCGCACAAAGAGTTAAAGGCCTATGATGCCCAAATACGGTTGACGACGCACGGTAACCTAAATTCGTATGAGATCCGATATCCTGAATTGGATAGAACCCTCACGATCAATTTTTCGCCGACCTTCCCATATGGCATCGATAATTGGACCGATACTTCAAAAAGTGGTTTTGGCGCCGATGTACAGACACTTACCTCGACCGCGACTAAAATAAAAACTTTAAGGACCGCTTATTGGAAGGAAAATCGAAATAAGGATTTACCTTTGCGGGATAGCTTGGGAATATAGTTTATGGAAAATTTCATTATTAACCACCAGAATGAATTATTGGCAACCCTAATTACGGTGGTTGTGCTATTTATCATAAAATTTATTAGTAGCAAGACCGTTCGCAAGATCGGTAGGATAAGCGACATCGTTGAAGCCCGTACCATCCTTATTACCAAATATATATCGGCCAGTCTTATGTTCATAGGATTGGCGGCCATGAGCTTCATTTGGAGTGTGAACCTTAAAGACTTGGGACTATTGTTTTCCTCGGTATTTGCGGTAATAGGGGTTGCCTTATTCGCACAGTGGTCTATTTTGAGCAATATCACGTCGGGAGTTATCCTATTTTTTTCCTTCCCCTTTAAAATTGGAGATCGCATAAAGATCATGGATAAGGAAATCTTGGAGTTCGAGAAGGAAAACCACGGAATCTTTATCATCGAGGATATCCGGGCCTTTCATGTCCACCTTCGGAATCCTGCCGGTGAACTTTTGACCTATCCCAACAACCTGATGCTTCAAAAGGCCGTCTCGCTCTTAAATAATTATGACGATGCCTATGAGGATAGCGACGCCCTCTAAATTGTTAAAGAAGTTCTAAAAATAGGCTGGTAGTAGGTAAACTTGCTATCTTTGAGAACCAACTAAATTCAATGACATGCGCCGTATCCCGGTATTCTGTGCCTTCCTATTATTTATTGCTCATATTTCCGTTGCCCAAGCTCCAAAAAAATATACTTCTTCCGATATATATCATTCCCTTCAAAAATTAAATTTTTTAGGTACCGCCTTATACATTGCGGCACACCCTGATGATGAAAATACGCGATTGATTTCGTACTTTTCAAACGATGTGCATGCACGAACAGGCTATTTATCGCTCACGCGAGGTGACGGGGGCCAAAATATGATCGGTCCTGAACTGCGCGAATTATTGGGAGTGTTGCGAACCGAAGAATTACTTGCCGCGCGGCGTATTGATGGTGGCGAACAATTTTTTACACGGGCAAACGATTTTGGATATTCAAAAAATCCTGACGAGACCCTAAAAATTTGGGATAAAAATGAGGTCTTGGGCGACGTCGTATGGGCCATACGCAATTTTAAGCCCGACGTCATCATAAATCGATTTGACCATAGGAGTCCGGGAAGTACCCATGGCCATCATACCTCTTCCGCCATGCTGAGTGTAGAAGCCTTTGATTTGGCCAATGATCCCAAGGCGTACCCCGAACAATTAGGCCTAACACAGGTTTGGCAGCCAAAACGGCTGTATTTCAATACGTCCTGGTGGTTTTATGGGAGTCAGGAAAAATTTGATCAGGCCGATAAATCACAAATGCAGCGACTTGATACGGGGGTGTATTTTCCGTTAATGGGCATTTCTAATAACGAAATCGCCTCTTTGGCCAGTAGCCAACATTTGTCCCAGGGCTTCGGGAGAATGGCCACGCGCGGTACTGAGAATGAATATCTAGAATTGTTAAAAGGCAATATGCCAAAAGACACGGCCAATATCTTCGAGGGTATCGACACGTCCTGGTCACGCATCGAAGGTGGAAAGGCCGTTGGTGAAATTTTATATCCTATAGAAAAGAACTTCGATTTTATTGACCCTTCAAAACACATTCCCGATCTGGTCAAGGCGTATCAAATACTTCAAAATGTCGGTGACCCTTACTGGAAATCGGTAAAATCAAAACAGCTGAAACAATTGATATTGGCGTCTGCCGGCCTCTTTATCGAGGCCTCTAGTGAGGAATCTTTTTCAAATCCCGGGCAACTTGTCAAGGTGAATATCGAGGCCCTGAATCGGAGCGATAGCAATATTATCCTGAAATCGGTAGAAATTGCACCGACCCAGACTGCCCTAAATGCTGAACTACCCTTAAAGAATAATGAAAAACAGGTTTTGGAACTAGCGTTCGAAGTACCTGAAAATACGGGGTATACAAGTCCCTACTGGTTGAATAAAAAAGGAACTTTGGGGACCTATCGCGTAGATGACCTGCAATTGATCGGTAAGCCCGAAACCCCCAGGGCCTTCATGGCACATTTTGTGTTGGACTTTAATGGGTATTCAATAGGCTTCGATGAACCCATCGTCTATCATTTCGCCAAGCCCGATAAAGGGGAACTGTATGAACCCTTTGAAATTTTGCCCGAGGCTACCGCAAGTTTTAAAGACCCCGTACTGATTTTTGCGGATGACAAGCCCAAGGAAATTACCATTAATATAAAGGCCCAAAAAGATAGTATTAAAGGTGACATTCAACTTTGTTTTTCAAAAGGATGGCGTGTAGATCAAGAAACACTGCCATTTGAAATTGCAAAAAGAGGTGATCAAAAAACAGTGGTTTTCAAACTTTGGCCACCTGAAGGGGAGGATGAAAGTTACATTTCGCCTATCCTAAAGATACATGGAAAAGAATTTACCCAGGAATTGGTGACCATTGCCCATGAACACATCCCGACCCAGTCGGTTCTCAGGCCTTCGGAGGCAAAGGTAGTTCGGCTGAACATCCAGAAAGCAGGTAATGACATTGGATATATCGTAGGCGCGGGCGACGAGGTGCCCCAAAGCTTGGAACAGATCGGATATACGGTACACATCATAGATCCCAATAGCATCAGTCAAGGTAGTTTAGGGAAATATGACGCGGTGGTCGTCGGCATACGAGCCTATAACGTTATTGATGCCTTACGATTTAAACAGCTTTTTTTGCTTGATTATGTCAAAAATGGCGGGAATTTGGTAATTCAATACAATACGGCGGGACGATGGGCCGAACAATTTGAGGACATTGCCCCTTATCCGCTGACCATTAGCAGAGACCGGGTGACCGATGAAAACTCAGAGGTCGAAATCGTTGCCAAAAACCATTCCCTTGTAAATTTTCCGAATAAAATAACCATGCATGATTTTGAGGGATGGGTTCAGGAAAGAGGTCTTTATTATCCAAATCAATGGGACCCAAAATTCACGCCCATATTGTCAATGAAAGATCCAGGCGAAACGGCCACAGAGGGAAGTCTTTTGGTAGCCCCCTACGGTAAAGGGTATTACATTTACACGGGGCTCAGTTTTTTTAGGGAGTTGCCCGAAGGAGTTCCAGGTGCTTATAAATTGTTTGCCAACATGTTGTCGATCGGAAAGGAAAAAGTTGAATCAAAAAACAATGTCAAGGGATGAACGGAATGGATAAAATCGTCTGGAAAAAGGAATATTCCACGGTATTGATTCTAAACATTATTTATGTGTTGATTTTCTATTATCTAATGACAGCATATACTTGATATGGTAGCACTAGATTGGATTATTCTTGTTGGCACTTTATTATTTATAGTTATTTATGGTGTTGTTAGGACTCGGGGTAGCAAGAATGTTAATGAGTACGTTCTTGGGGGCAATGAAGCCAAATGGTGGACCATTGGCCTATCGGTAATGGCCACGCAGGCGAGTGCGATTACCTTTTTATCCACCCCAGGGCAGGCTTTTCATGATGGAATGGGCTTTGTGCAATTCTATTTTGGACTCCCTTTAGCGATGATCATTATCTGTTTGGTTTTCGTTCCCATTTATTACAGACTCAAGGTATATACGGCGTATGAGTTTCTGGAGAACCGATTCGATTTAAAGACGCGATCCCTTGCCGCCATACTTTTCCTGACGCAGCGTGGGCTTGCCGCCGGAATCACGATTTTTGCCCCTTCGATCATTCTCTCGGCCGTTCTAGGGTGGGATCTTCGACTTTTGAACATACTAATCGGAGCACTGGTTATAATCTATACGGTTTCCGGGGGTACGAAAGCCGTAAGTGTTACCCAAAAACAGCAGATGTTCATCATCATGATGGGTATGTTCATTACCTTTTTTTTCATCCTGGGCTATCTTCCCGAGGATATAACATTTGCAAAAGCCCTAAAAATAGCTGGTGCCAGCGACAAGCTCAATATCCTTGATTTTAGTTTGAATACGACCAGTAGATATACCTTTTGGAGTGGTATTACGGGGGGACTCTTTTTGGCCTTAGCTTATTTTGGTACTGATCAAAGCCAGGTACAGCGTTACTTGACCGGGAAATCGGTCCGTGAAAGTCAATTGGGATTGGTTTTTAACGGAATTTTTAAAATCCCGATGCAGTTTTTCATTTTATTGGTGGGGGTGATGGTCTTCGTATTCTATCAATACAATCCTTCCCCATTGAATTTCAATCCTTCCGCGACCCAGAAAGTACTTAATTCCCCTTACGTTGACGACTATCGCGTATTGGAGGGTGCGCAAAAGGCATTGGAGGTTGAAAAGAAAATGGCCCAAGATCGATTTTCCGCAGCTTTGGAATTAAAGGAATATGTTGCCGTTGAAGACGCCAAATATCAGATAATAGCCATCAACAAAAAAGATAGTACCAATAGGGTCTTGGCAAAATCAATTATCGAACGGGCCGATCCGAGTGCCGAAACCAATGACAAGGACTATGTGTTCATTCATTTTATCCTACACAACTTACCTAAAGGGCTGATCGGGCTACTACTGGCCGTCATACTCTCTGCGGCCATGTCCTCTACGGCCTCCGAATTGAATGCCTTGGGCACGATAACGGCCATAGATCTCTACAAGCGAAATGTAAAAGGCACCTACACGCCGAAACATTATGTGACCGCTTCAAAAATATTTACCCTTTTATGGGGAATAGTCGCCATTTCGATCGCTTCCGTTGCCAACTTGTTCGATAACCTAATACAACTGGTCAACATTATAGGATCCATATTTTATGGTAACATGCTTGGCATATTTCTTTTGGCCTTTTTCTTTAAGTTTATTAAAGGGAACGCCGTTTTTTTTGCAGCAATTTTGACCCAGATCCTGGTCTGCATCATTTATTATTATTATATCCATATTTATCCCTCGGGGCAAGAAAAATTAGGCTACTTATGGCTGAATTTCATTGGATCCGGCCTGGTGATTATTATGTCGTTTGTTTTGGAAGGTTTTGACAGATTGCTCAAAAATCCACCAATAAAAACCGAATAGCGATGAATCCTTATCAAGTCGGCCTGAATACCATTTCATCGCCTTGGCACGATTAAATTCTTGGCCTTTCTTTAAAGATACCGGAAGTAGGAGGACTCTGATATGAAGAATAAAATTATGGTTGTCGGATTTTTATCAAGTCGAACCAAACGAGTCGGTGTTCCAGCTATTTCTCCGAGACTTTTTTTATATAAGCTTGGGACCGAGGCTAATTGAAAGCACATCGTAATTGAGCTTCAATTTTTCAAATAAAAAGCCCTGAGTACCATATACCCAGGGCTGACTTCAATTTATCGAAAGAATGCTACATGCCCCCCCACTCTTTCAGGGAATCCATATTCATCTTGACATAATCGTCATTTTTTGCCTCCTTTGAAGCAGCCAATGACTTCTTTGCCGCTTCTATCGCCGCCTTTTTATCCCCTGCTTTGGCATAGATCAAAGATTGCTGACGTAGTTGCCAAAATGCAGGTTTTTCAGTCATCGCCATGGCCTTGTCCATCCATGTCCTGGCCTTGTTTATGTCCTTGTTCGAATTCAAATAGTACACGGCTGCCGCATAGTAATCGTCAGCACTTGGACCGTTTAGCACCCGGTCAATATTTTCGGTTACCTCGGCATCGGTCGGCACGGAAAACTTCACCCCTGCATAGGCCTTTTCCCATAGCATGCCCAAAGTTGCCCCATTGTCGTTAATATCATCGATCGTAATCGTGAAGGTCTCGATCGGTGTCTCCATAGCGTAAACCGGTACGGTTGTTTTTGCTGCAACTTTACTTTCGTCCCATTCGCCTGGTACACCACCACCTTGGGTGTCTGTATAAAAATAAACTTCCCAGGAAGTGGCACTTGGCTTTGTGAAAATGGCATAGGCACCCGCTTTCAAGACTTTACCATCGATCGTAACATCTTCACTAAAAGTGACTTTAGTTCGTGAGTTCGCCCCTGTGCGCCAGATTTTATCATAGGGGACCAGGTCGCCAAAAATCGTTCGTCCGCGCATGGAAGGTCGCGAGTATTCGACCGTAACATCCGACAATCCTACCTTTTGGATTAAAGTCGATGACGGACTGGGTGCCGGGGTATTGATCTGTGCCTGCATCGAAAAGGATGCAAACGCTACACAGAATAGTAGTACTAACTTTTTCATATTATTTTGTTTTTCAGTTTTCACAAAACTATGGATAAACCTGCGCGACATTTGTTAATTAAATCTTAAATAAAAAGTGGTTGGCTATCGAAACGATCAACCTATCTAGCCCGGTTCTCCTTCCCATCCCCTTCGGGTATATCGTAGCTGCGTATGGGCCCAAGCGCACCGATTCCTAAAGCTTAGGTTGCCTGGGTACCGTTTTCTAATTATCGGCAGGTGCGTCCTGTACGCTTCCGTCCGCGTCGACCCAGAAGGAAAACAATCTGCTTTCGGAGGTGATTGCCGGACGTATCCTTTTAAAAAATTCAGAGGAAAAGAAATAGTGATCCGCCGAAACATAGGCAATACCTTCGGCTTGTACGAACCCGATCTCCAGATCGGTTCGCGAGATGCTGCCGGCGAAAATTGACTTCGGGGTAGGATCTTTGACTCGAACCAAAAAAGGAATCAAAAATCGGGAATACCCAATGAGATATAGCAAATGGGTGGAACTATTATACGTAGCGCCCGTTATCATTCCTAGATTGGAAAGGCTATCCAGTTTTTTGGCAATATAACTACCTGGGCTATTCGGTATCGTATAAGCTACGGTTCTATTATTTTGCCACTGCTTGGTTAAAATAACCAATTGGCCATCTATTATAAATAGGGATTCTGCATCCCAATCGCTAAATCCCTTTTTGGCAAAATCGGTCTGATCCTCATATTTAAATTCTATTTTTTCGGCCATGACCGCATCCGATCGGTCATATTCAATTTTACGAATTCTATAAATTGCCAAATTTTGCCGTATACCACTATTATTCCCGATATCTCCTATGTATATGAAATGCTCGTCTTGGTCGACATCTTCCCAATCTATGTTTTCTGCATTTAGTATGGTGACCGTACGTACGATTTTTAAAGTAAGAGTGTCAATTTCGTATAATTGGGCCGAATTGCCAGAATCATTGTGGGTTATAAGGTGTCCGTTGTAAAATATCAATCCAGAGGTTTCGGACACCGCCTTGGGCAACGGTCCTTTTTCCATAACACCTTGGGACCAAATAAAAGACGATATCAAAAAAAGTATACCGTTTAAAAATCGGGCTTTCATAAAGGACATTTGGGGAATTTACAAAATTGCCGCACATACAGGCAAAAAATGGGTCAAATGTAACCGATCACCCTCAAAATACGTTGTACAATAGGCACAGCCTAAGTCGGTTTCTGGGATGCATCGTATATAGATTTATATTTTGTTTAACTTATTATATTTTATGTTAAACGATATTACCGTTAATTTTGACAAATATTATTTATGAAGCTCTATCAACTCAGTTCAAAACAAACTTTGCCAATAACCCCCATGGAAGCCTGGGAATTTCTTTCGAATCCCGCAAATTTAAAGGTCATTACCCCTTCAAATATGGGATTTCATATTCTTTCGGGGGATGACCGAAAACTATTCGCGGGACAACTAATTCAATATACTGTTTCCCCTTTTCCTGGCTATACGACCCGATGGGTTACCGAGATTACCCACGCCAAAAAAGGCGAATACTTTGTTGACGAACAACGATTCGGCCCTTATTCCCTTTGGCATCATAAACATTTCATACACCCGATTGAAGGTGGTGTGGAGATGGAGGACCAAATTGATTTCAAGCTGCCTTTGGGCTTTCTTGGGCAGCTTGCCTATCGATTCTTTATCAAGCGTCAATTGATTGCCATCTTCCGGTATCGGGAACAAAAACTTATCGAATTATTCGGCAAAATGGCAGATTCACCCAATGAACTGCATTTAAAACCAATTTAAAATGAAAAAAAATATTGTAATGATCGGCGGTTCCCATGGCATCGGCCTCCAAATAGTTCAGGAATTGATGGCCGATTATGAAGTATACGTCGCTTCTCGTTCTTTGGGTGCCCTAGAGGGCTTGAACGTAAATCATATTACATTTGATGCCGTGACCGGTACCTTCATGACCAAGGAGCTGCCCAATGAAATCGACGGGTTCGTTTATTGCCCGGGAAGCATCAATCTGAAACCTTTTAAAATGATGTCACTCGATACCTTCAAAGAAGACATGCAGTTGAATTTTTTCAGTTTGTTGAACGTGGTCAAAGAAATTGTCCCGAAAATGACCAAAGGCGGCAGTATGGTATTTTTTAGTACCGTGGCCGTTGGGACGGGCATGCCCTTTCATACAAGTATTGCCGCTGCTAAAGGTGCTATAGAAGGTTTTGCACGGTCCTTGGCCGCAGAATACGCCCCGAATATGCGGGTGAACGTCATCGCCCCCTCTTTAGTCGATACCCCATTGGCCGGTAGATTATTGAGTTCTGAAAGCAAGCGGGAGTTGCTTTCGCAACGCCATCCATTAAAAAGAATCGGTGAACCGGCTGATATTGCGAACTTGGCGGTATTTTTATTAAGCGATAAAAGCAGTTGGATGACCGGTCAAGTAATAAAAGTCGATGGCGGTATTGGAACTTTGAATATCAGCTGATACCCAGGATACGTGCTGAATTGTAATTAATAAAATCATAGCTGCCAATATTAGAGATGCGCCCTACGACAAATGGTAAAAAAAATAACGATATTTTGGTTTAGACGCGATTTGCGATTTGATGATAATGTGGGCCTTTTAGCTGCCTTACAAGGAACCTATCCCGTCTTGCCCATTTTTATTTTCGATCCCGAGATTCTTGATAAACTCCCGGTACAGGATGCCCGGGTAACTTTTATTCACGAAACTTTAAAAACTATGCAAGGCCGGCTTCAGGAGAATTTTGATGGAACCATTGCCTTATATCACCGCAAACCTGTTCATGTTTTTGAAGCGCTTAGCAAGAATTTTGATATACAAGGGGTCTATACAAACCGTGACTATGAACCCTATGCCCGCAAACGCGATGACGAAATACAGAATTGGTTAAGTTCCCGTGGGATACCCTTCAACACGTTTAAGGATCAGGTTATTTTTGAAAAAAATGAGGTGGTGAAGGGCGATGGTGACCCCTATGTAGTGTACACTCCCTATAAAAATAGATGGAAGGAGCTATTTCATCCTGAGGACCATGTTTCGCTTTATGCGACCGATAAGGTGTTACAAAACGTATTAAAGAATGTAGGTCTCCCAGATCTTTCATTAAAAGACATTGGCTTCGAACCGGCCACCCTTAAAGTCCCAGCGTATAAGATAACGCCTGACCTAATCAACAACTACGAGCGTACACGAAATTTTCCGGGTGTTGTCGATGGTACCTCTAGATTGGGTCCACATCTGCGATTTGGAACCGTATCTGTGCGAAAAATAATGAAACTGGCCATTTCAGAAAAAAATGAAATATTTTGGAATGAATTGATCTGGCGGGAATTCTTTATGCAGATTTTATGGCATTTTCCAGAGACCGTCACAAATGCCTTTAAGCCGAAGTATGACCGCATTGCCTGGCGAAATAACGAGGAAGAATTTGAAAAATGGAAAAATGGAAATACCGGTTACGAACTTGTAGATGCCGGCATGCGTGAATTGAATGCCACAGGCTATATGCACAATCGGGTACGCATGTTAACGGCAAGCTTTTTATGCAAGCATCTTTTAATCGATTGGCGTTGGGGCGAGGCCTATTTTGCCGAAAAATTATTGGATTATGAACTCAGTTCCAATATTGGCAATTGGCAATGGGCAGCAGGCAGCGGCGTAGATGCAGCTCCCTATTTCAGGATATTCAACCCTATGACCCAGGTCGAGAAATTCGATGCCAAAAAAGACTACATCTCAAAATGGATTCCTGAACTTGACAAAGTTGACTATCCAGAAAAGATGGTCGATCACAAATTGGCACGCGAACGCTGTTTGGAGGTATACAAAAAAGCCGTCGGTTAATCGCGCTTCATCACCCTTCATATACCTTCCTAACCTATCGTGCGAGTTGCCGTTCTAACTCGCGATTCTCGGCCAAACGTCTGTTTAATAGATTGATATACCGCAGCGCCTCCTTGTTATTATAGTCGGCATAGGACTTCGATGCCCACTCGCGCGCTTTTTCAAGGTCGCCGTTTATTTCGCTGATAATCGCCATATTATAGCAGGCCCTTCCGGCGATTTTCCCCTTCGGATTATTCAATTCCTGCTCCCACAATTGTGCGGCACCATCCCAATCCCCTGTTTGTGCACGGCGTTTGCCAATCACAAAATTGTTGGTTCCGCTCACAAAATAATCTCTAGCAATTCTTTTTCGTAATGGTTTAATAATCAATCCATAAGAGTTTCCTATATTACTACTCACTTGAAGTACTGCCTCCTTTCGCCCAACTACCGCCTCAATGGCCTTTACCGGGTTGATTCCTTCACCGATCGAAGTTATATAATCGTTTGCCACGAATTCGTCCAAGAGTTGTTTCGAAACAGGGTCATAAATCCGCCAGCCATTCTTAATGGCGGTATTCAACGTAACCTTATGACCGGGAATCTTCGCATTGATACCTAAATTATTGGGTATCGTCACCATACTCGTCTCGTAGGCCACTTTGGTATCGGTGTCATAAAACTCTAACGAGAACAAAACATCAATATCGTTCTCCCTGCAAATTTCTTCAACGGTTGCCCAGCTTAAAGCGGCCGGGAAAACCCCTAATCCTTTTCTTTGGGAATCTTGGGCATCGATTAGCTTAACGGCTTCAAAACGGTCGTCCCTGCTTAGTTCATCGGATAGGCCCGTAACCGCTGCCTCGGCCCCTTCCCTATCTAAATTGAGTCCTTCTAGTGAAAGCACTTTGTCAATTTTATCGATTGCCTCGTTCCCGGCGGAGGGAATACTTCGATTTAATATGCCTACTTTCGTAATATCCGAAGAAAGGTGCACCTGGGCAGGTTCAATGGCGCCCATGGTCAACCGGTTCGTGGCGCTACAGGCTCCTAAAAGTAGTGTCAAAAAGGAAATAAGGAATATTTCTCTGAAATTTTTCATGTCGGTAGGGTTGTGGTTGGTATAGAATAGTTTTTAAATTTTTGTTTAAATGCTGGATAGTTAACTGTTTAGGTGGCCGAAATATTGCCCTAGACCCTTATAATTCGGCAAAATACATTCGCGACCGGGGCATTTGGATCCTATAGTATGCAGGATCTAACATCGTTTCCATTCGAATGCCCCGAATGGAAAAGCTACTTTGGAAACCGTTCAAAAGTTAGAATTTGGTATATTTACCTAGCTCCTTCGATGCAATATGAAACGGGCTTCAATAAACTTATTTAAAAGAACGTAAATCAAATCAAACATGAAAAAACGATTGCTTCAAAGCATTTTGCTCCTTGGTTGTATGGCGCTATCCGCACAAAAGATGGAAAACAATAAAAAGGCCATTATCGCTTCGGTCGAAAAACATGAAGCAGAGCTTATTAAGATCAGTGATTCTATTTGGGCCTTGGCGGAAACTGCTTTTGAAGAGAATAATTCGTCCCGCATATTGGCCGATTATGCTCAGAAGAATGGTTTCAAGGTAGAGCGCGGGGTAGCGGGCATCCCTACAGCTTTCGTCGCCACCTATGGTTCAGGAAGTCCGGTTATCAGCGTATTGGGTGAATTTGACGCCCTGCCCGGTATTTCTCAAAAAGCACAACCCACGAAGGAGCCATTACAGGAAGGTGCCGCCGG
Source organism: Maribacter sp. (assembly GCA_022865355.1). Taxonomy (GTDB): domain Bacteria; phylum Bacteroidota; class Bacteroidia; order Flavobacteriales; family Flavobacteriaceae; genus JALHST01. The sequence goes on from JALHST010000125.1 coordinate 14,041, forward strand.
TCATGGTTGCGGGCATAACCTATTTGGGGCTGCCAGCCTAGGGGCTGCCATTGCTGCCAAGGAATTAATGGAACAGGGGAAACTGAAAGGTACCGTCAAATTTCTAGGTACCCCTTCTGAAGAAAAATATTTCGGGAAAATATGGATGGTGCGCGAAGGCCTCTGGAACGATGTCGATGTAAACCTGAGTTGGCACCCGAGTGCACAGACCATGGCCGACACACAAAGCACCTTGGCTCTAGTAGATTTCATGGTAGAATTTTATGGTCAAGCGGCACATGCCAGTATGGATCCTTGGAACGGGCGCAGTGCCGCCGATGCCTTGGAACTTTATACTACGGGAATAAATTACTACCGCGAACATATTAAACCTACCGTCCGCATGCATTATCATATACAAGATGCTGGCCAAGTGGTCAACGTAGTGCCCGATTACGCCCGCTTATGGGTACGGGTTCGGGACACTAAACGCAGTGGCATGATGCCGGTGTATGAACGGGTGCAGAAAATGGCCGAAGGGGCCGCCATTATGGCCAATGTAGACTATAAAATATCTTTGATATCCGGTATTTATGAGGTATTGGTCAACCGTGCTGGCGCCGAAGTAATGCAGCATAACTTGGAATTATTAGGGCCCATTGCTTATACGTCCGAGGAAATCGCCTTTGGTAAAAAAATACAGGAAGCCACCGATACCCCCCAAGTGGGCATGGACAGTGAAATACGTCCTCTTGAAGAAACCAAGGAAAACCCCGGCGGTGGGTCTACCGATGTCGGGGATGTGAGCTGGAACGTTCCCAACATTGACCTCGGCGTCACCACTGCCCCGAAAGATACTCCCTGGCATTCCTGGGCCGTAGTGGCCTGTGGAGGGATGAGTATCGGTCATAAGGGCATGCTGCAGGCGGCCAAGGCCTTGGGAATGACCATGGTGGATCTTTTTGAAAATCCAAAACTGGTCGAGAAGATCAAAGCCGAATACAAACAAAGAAAGGGCGATGAAGTCTATGAGGCGATCATACCTCCCGGCCCACCTCCCATTGGCAAGAATTAAAGGCCTATCTATGGAAATCGAGCAGCTGGCATTGATCGACAATGTAGAACGCAAACGGTATGAAATGCACTTCGATGGTTTTGTGCCGCGAATTGAATATATACAGGCACAGGACAAAATATACCTGACCCATACCGAGGTTCCAAAGGAATTGGAAGGCAAAGGCCTAGCGGCAACTTTGACGCGAAAAGTCCTTGAGGACATAGAAAACAAAAATTTGACCTTAGTGCCATTGTGCCCGTATGTGGCACAGTATATAAAACGGCATCCCGAATGGAAAAAGTTAATCTAAATAGGAATCAATATTAAATAATCATGGCAGAACGAGAAATCACAAAAAAATACTCCAATGGCGAATTAACCGTAGTTTGGAAACCGCATTTATGCATTCATTCAGGCAATTGTGTAAGGGCATTGCCAAAAGTATATAATCCGAATGAAAAGCCTTGGATAAAGGCCGAAAATGCCAGTACTACAGAACTCAAGGCCCAAATTGCAACCTGTCCTTCAGGCGCACTTAGCTATGTTTTGGAAAACAAACCACAAGAAAAAGAGGAAGCGAAAAAGGACGTTCTAACCAAGATCGAAGTGCGAAAAAATGGCCCCCTTTTGGTGCATGGCTATCTGGAAGTAACGCACGATGATACTACCGACCGCAAAGAACGAACAACGGCTTTTTGTCGTTGCGGATCTTCTGGAAACAAACCGTATTGCGATGGCACCCATAACAAAATAGCCTTTCAGGGATGACCATGGGCACGAACAGATTGGAGGCGTTTAGTGACGGGGTTCTGGCCATCATCATTACCATTATGGTGTTGGAATTAAAGGCTCCCGAAGAAGCCGATTTTCACTCCTTGATCCCCTTGATTCCAACGGTATCAAGCTATGTAGTGAGTTTTATTTACCTCGGAATCTATTGGAACAATCATCACCATTTATTCAAGATTACCGAACGGGTCAACGGAAACATCCTATGGGCCAATCTGCATTTGCTGTTTTGGCTTTCTTTGGTTCCGTTCGTCACTTCCTGGGTAGGTGAAAACCACTTGGCCGCAGTGCCCATTGCTACGTATGGTTTCGTTCTTTTAATGAGTGCCATCGCCTATTTTATATTACAAGGGGTCATCCTTAAAAGCCACGGGGACGACTTTGCCCTCCGAAAAGCGATCGGGAAAGATATCAAGGGAAAAACCTCTGTAATCATCTATGTCGTTGCCGTGATTTTGGCGTTCGTCAATGTTTGGTTCGCCATGGCATGCTACGTATTGGTTGCCTTGATTTGGTTCATTCCCGACCGAAGAATCGAAAAAAGTATAACCGAAAAATAAATTCTTTTTATCGAGCTTACTTTATAATTACATATGGCGCAGCACCTAATCCCTATCTTATTATTTGAGGGTCAATTCGATGAGGCCCTAGAATTCTATGGGTCGATCTTTGCCGATACCCAGATTGAACCTCTGGGCATGAACCCTACGGGGCACCTATCGAATGATTCTTTGCAAATTCATGCCATCCTAAGATTAAACGGTCAAAGGTTTCTGTGCATCGATAGTACCACAAAAAATAGAAAGCCCCGGGTGTCTTCGCAATCGATCTATGTTGAATGTACTTCAGAATTGGAAATTGACGCAACCTTTAAGGCATTGACCAATGGGGGTGAGATATTGAAGCCACTCAAAGATTACGGATTCAGTCGCAAATTTGGCAGTTTAATCGATAAATTTGGGACTTCTTGGCAATTGAATCTTCCCTATTTCGAAATTCAACAGGGCAACGTATGCATGGCCCATAACGAAGAGGTACGTTCGGAGTATCGCCATTAAAAAACACAGTTTGGGAACTGAGATAACGAAAAAAATCGCACCGACAAGATATTTTAGCTTTCTCTACCTCATTTTGGTGGTGCTTGATTTGTTGGTTACTTCTTTTGACGCGACATCGCTTCGTATGGCGACGAAACCCATGATACTTTTATCGTTGCTGCTGTATTTCGCAATCGTTGGGTGGCGTTTGCAAAAGCGGACGTATGTATTCATGTTATTCGCTCTATTTTCTTCATGGGTGGGCGATGTTATGTTACTTTTTGACCATGCCTCGGGCCTCTATTTCATTTTAGGCCTACTTTCATTTCTTATAGCCCATTGCTGCTATATTCTTGTGTTTCTTAGGAAATGGCATCCGACACCTCCGCCCTACTTCTCATTAGTTGCCTTACTTCTCATGGTTTATGGCAGTACGTTGTTCTATATTTTGAAAGATGGCATTGGCACACTCTCAACTCCTGTGGCCATTTATGTGGTCGGCATTCTTTTTATGGCCGTGACCGCCTTTCGGCGTTTGGGTAGTGTGGGGACCAGGAGTTTTTACCTTGTTTTTTGTGGCGCCTTGTTCTTCATAGCATCTGACAGTTTACTGGCGATCAATAAATTTTTGATGCCCTTGCCATGGACTTCCGTTTTCGTCATGGCAACCTATGCTACGGCTCAATACTTGATTGTCAGGGGAATCTTGTCAGATTCGCAATCCAGCGGGTAATTTTAAGTATCTTGTACCAATAAAAATAGAACCGGATGAAAAAAATAGTCCTGCTATTTCTGCTCATAAATTGTGGCTTCCTTGCCGCACAATCTTTTGACTTTCAATATGACCATTATTCATTTATAGTAAAGGATCTGAAAAAAGTAGGCGATTTTTATGCGAACACGCTCAATTTGGAGGAAATACCACATCCAGACAATGCTCCAGGATTTCGTTGGTTTCGAATACACGGCACTACACAATTGCATTTGATCGGCAAGGACAGTGTCGCCATGGAACATAACAAGAGTGGGCATCTTTGTTTGGCTACTCAAAAGCTTGACGATTTTATCGAACATTTAAAGGCCAACAACATCCCATATTGGGATTGGCCCGGGCAGGAAAATGCCATTACCCTGAGGTCTGACGGGGTGCAACAAATTTACATTAAGGATCCTGAAAACAACTGGGTCGAGATCAATACGGCCCAGCATTAGTTGGCCTATCGGTACTTAAGATATTACTGGGATTTTCACTTAGATCCATATCGTAAATTAGTATAAAAAATAATACGATGCATTCAGCAATTCAACACATATTTCCGCTGGGATTTCCTTGGCAGACCCAAGATCCCTTTCTTTTTTGTGCTTACCATTTAGATCATTACCCCAAGGGCAATGAAGATATGGGACCCGCTGCATCGCTCGCGGGCCATAATCTTGGCAATGATTTTACGGGCATAGACGGGTGGCGCATGTACCATGGGCAAACCATTCCCGGATTCCCGTATCATCCACATAGGGGCTTTGAAACCGTTACCATTGCCAATAAAGGCTATTGTGACCATTCCGATTCCTTGGGGGCCGCAGGGCGATTTGGCGAAGGTGACGTGCAATGGATGACGGCCGGGAGGGGCGTTCAACATTGTGAAATGTTCCCATTGTTGCGCACCGATTCGGAAAATTCATTGGAGCTATTCCAGATTTGGCTGAATTTACCGAAGAAGGATAAGTTCGTGGACCCTCATTTTACCATGTTATGGCATGAGGATATACCGGTAATTAATACACAAGATAGCAAGGTCAAGGTCATCTCTGGGAACTACAAAGGTACCCAAGCGCCACCTTCCGCACCGGATTCCTGGGCGGCCGACCCAGGGAATGAAGTAGCCATTTGGATGCTGCATATTAACGCGAACACCGCATATACCTTGCCCAAGGCCAATACGAAGGTAAATCGTACCCTCTACTTTTATGAAGGCTCTGAAATTCAAATTGGCGATACGAGAGTCCTCTCAAATTCAGGCATTCATTTGCGCGCTTTGGAAGAAGTTACAATCCTAGTCGGCCACCAACCAGCCAGTATTTTGCTGTTACAAGGAAAACCCATTGGGGAACCGGTGGTTCAGCATGGTCCCTTTGTTATGAACACCCAAGATGAAATACAAAAGGCGATGCAAGAATATCGATTGACCCAATTCGGCGGATGGCCCTGGCCCTATCCCGATAATGTACATCCACGGGAAAAAGGACGTTTCGCGAAATATCCTGACGGCAAAGTAATTGATAAAGGCCGGTGATGGATATAAAAAGGTAGTATGGGGTCTTTTAGTGACTTATAGGCTACCAGAACCTAGCATGTCATCTTCGTGGGATTGTACCCTGGTATGATTAGCGTTTGATCTTTCCTTCGAATAAATCGTTGGAAAATTGAACAATACTCCTAATTGCCTACATAGGGAGTCTGCTGCTATACCCGAACGATTTTTGCCCCAATGGCCCTGAGGCGCCCATCGATATTCTCATATCCCCTATCGATTTGTTCTATATTATGTATAATAGAGGTACCCTTGGCCGACAAAGCGGCTATCAAAAGGGAAATTCCGGCCCTTATATCGGGAGATACCATGGTCGTGGCCTTTAAGGTTGACTTAAAATCATGACCGATGACCGTGGCCCTATGTGGGTCGCAAAGTATTATTTTGGCGCCCATATCAATTAATTTATCTACAAAGAACAGGCGGCTTTCGAACATTTTCTGATGAATCACTACCTCGCCCCTCGCCTGTGTAGCCATCACAAGCACGATACTTAATAAATCGGGCGTAAAGCCAGGCCATGGGGCATCGGCTATGGTCAGTATGGAGCCATCGATAAAATTTTGAATCTCGTACCCATTCTTATGTTGGGGGATAAAAATATCATCCCCTTTACGCAGTAAGGTAACCCCAAGTTTCTGAAATACGGCCGGTATCTGGCCCAAATCGTCCCAGCTTACGTTCTTGATGGTCAGTTCGCTCTTGGTCATCGCGGCAAGTCCGATCCAACTGCCAATCTCGATCATATCGGGCAGCATGGTATGCTCGGTGCCCTGCAACTTCTGCACCCCCTCAATAACCAATAAGTTAGAACCAATGCCTTTGATCTTGGCCCCCATACGGTTTAACATTTTGCACAACTGCTGCAAATAGGGTTCACAGGCGGCATTGTAGATGGTGGTTTCGCCTTGGGCCAAAACAGCCGCCATCACAATATTTGCGGTCCCGGTTACCGAGGCCTCGTCAAGCAACATGTAAGTGCCCTTTAATTTTTTGGCCTCGACGCCATAAAAATGTTCCTCCTTGTTATAGCGAAATTTTGCGCCGAGTTTAATAAATCCTTCAAAATGGGTATCCAACCTACGACGCCCGATTTTATCGCCTCCGGGCTTGGGTATATATCCCATTCCGAAACGGGCAAGCAAGGGTCCGACTAGCATGATGGATCCCCGAAGTCCGCGGCCATCTTCCTTAAAACGATCTGATTGTAGATAATCAAGATTGACCTCGTCGGCCATAAAGGTATACGACCCCTTCTTCTTTTTTTGGATCTTGACTCCGAGATCCTTTAGGAGAGATATTAATTTATTGACATCGAGGATGTCCGGAATGTTATGTATCGTTACTTTTTCAGGGGTGAGGAGCACTGCGCAAATAATCTGTAGGGCTTCATTTTTCGCCCCTTGAGGTATAATCTCGCCTGAAAGTTGGTGCCCACCTTCAATTTTAAATGTACCCATGTAAGATCGGGAATATTAGAAGCGCTTTTTACCGCGATTATTGTTTCTTTGACTCTTTTTTGGTGATGCACTCCTAGGGGTCTTGGCCACTTTGTTTTTCAAGAACTGTCCGCTTTCGGTAAGATTTTCACCGGTAAGATCTATTTGACCATCACTGAGCTCAAACAAATGGTTGAAAATCGCCTTGTCATCAACGGTGTCCTTGTTCCAGTTCAAATAACATTTTTTCATGTGATTGGCAATGGCGTACTCAAGGCCATCCCGCATATCACCATTTTCCCATTTAACGGCCACATCGATCATGCGTTTGATGTTGTTGCCATAAAAACGATATTTTGGAAAGTTCTGCGGATATGCCAAGGGTTCCGGGCGCTCCATTAAAGCTTCCTTCGAAGTAATCGGAAAGGGAGAATCGACTTTCAATTTAAAATCGGACATGATGAACAATTGATCCCAAAGTTTGTGCTGAAAATCGGGCACATCCCTTAAATGGGGCTGCAAATTGCCCATGACATCGATTATGGCCTTGGCCACCTTGTTGCGTTCCGCATCATCCTCGATAGAAACGGCGTGGTCGACCATTTTTTGGAAATGTCTCCCATACTCGGGAATTATAAGATGGGGTCGCTCTGTGTTGTATTCTAGGTTTTCTACTAAATTCAATTTGAAAAATTTTGCGTAAATACTCTTTTAGGGAAGTAATTCTATAACGACCGCAAAGTAACAAAATTATACCTGAATTGCTACATTATAAAGAGATAACTCCATCGAGCTCCCCTACTTCCTTATATTTTTTGATGACGGCTTCCGAATTTTCAAGGTTTACCGTAATAGAAATACTCGTGTATTTTCCTTTTTTAGACAATTTAGATTCAATGACCGCTCCCATATTATCGAAGATATCATGAATCTTAAAAACAGTCTCGGTCTTACTGTGAACAATAAATTTATAGAGATAATTGGAAGGCCAGACGGTACTGTGATCGAGTTGTTCCTTTAATCGCTTATAAAATTCTTCCGGGTCTTCGGCCGACATACACTAATTTTACTGCAAATATAATGCTTCGTCGTCAAATTTAGAAGCGGAATAGTGATAAGGCTCGTTTGCTTTGAAGGGAAAGCTACTTCAATGACCATGGATATCCCAATTTCGCCGTTTTTGAAGTATCATATATGGTACACGGACTTTACTTCGTTTACGAACTTGTAAGCTTCATACGAAGGGTGGTTTAGGTCATTTCACTACTTTTGTTTTTAAAATATTGCCATTGATCCCAAAAAAAATTGTCATTACCGGCGGTCCGAGCACAGGGAAGACTTCCGTAATAAATAAATTAGAAGAGCTGGGGTATTATTGTATGCATGAGATTTCGCGCAGCATAACCCTTGCAGCAAGAAAGCAGGGCATTGACCAACTTTTTATTACAGATCCGCTAGTATTCAGTGAACGGATCTTGGAAGGGAGGCACCGTCAGTTTGACGAAGCCGCCAGCGTCAAGGAAAAAATAATTTTTATGGATCGCGGATTGCCCGATGTAGTTGCTTATATGGATTGTTTCCAAAAGACATATGGGGATCATTTTAACCAAACTTGCAGGAATAACATCTACGATCAAATATTTTTATTGCCCCCCTGGTTGGAAATACATACTTCTGATAATGAACGCTACGAAAACTATGAAGAGGCCATTCGCATACATGATTGTTTGCAGGCCACCTACAAAAGATTTGGGTATTCGGTATATGAAGTTCCAAAATTAAGCGTGGAAAGCAGGGTACGATTCATACTTCAAAATTTGATTGACGCATCGTGAACAGGAGTCCGAAAGAAATTTTACAGAATATTTGGGGCTTTCGAGAATTCAAGGGCTCGCAAGAGAAAGCGGTCACAGCCTTATTGGAAAAAAGGGACGTCCTTGCCTTGATGCCCACAGGGGGTGGCAAATCACTGTGTTTTCAAATTCCGGCCTTGGCCATGGAGGGCATTTGTATCGTTATTTCCCCATTGGTGGCCCTGATCCAAGATCAAGTCGATACCTTAAAAAAACACGGTATCAAGGCCATCGCCTTGACAGGAGGAATTTCCTTCGAGGAGGTCAACGATTTGTTGGATAATTGCCTCTATGGAAATTATAAATTTTTATACCTCTCCCCGGAGCGACTGCAACAAGAGCTTATACAGGATAGGCTCCGGCAAATGAAGGTAAATCTAATCGCCATCGACGAAGCCCATTGTATTTCGCAATGGGGGCACGATTTTAGGCCTGCATATCTCGATTGTTCCAAATTGCGGGAATTGTTGCCAGAGGTACCCTTTATTGCCTTGACCGCTACCGCGACCGAACACGTGGCACAGGATATCGTAGTTAATCTCAAATTAATCGACCCCTTGATCATCAAGGATTCCTACGCACGGAAAAATATCGCCTTTGAAGTCTATTGGGAAGAAGATAAACAGTATCGTTTAAAGCTTCTTTGTGCCGACCTTAAAAAAAGCGCCATCGTTTATGTCAGAACACGCCGATTGGCCCAAAGTCTGGCCCAATTTCTTAAGAGCCAAGGTGCTGCGGCATCCTATTATCATGGCGGACTTTCGAATACGGAAAAGAAAGATCGGCTGAATCTTTGGTTGGAAAACAAAGTGAAGATCATGGTCGCTACCAATGCCTTTGGAATGGGAATCGACAAACCCGACGTTGCCCTGGTCGTGCATTACCAGATACCGGAATGTTTGGAGAATTATTTTCAGGAAGCCGGGCGGGCCGGGCGGGACGATGCCGCGGCCAGGGCCATCATACTGACCAATAAAAATGATGAGATACAGCTAAAAAACCAGTTTCTCAGTGTACTTCCTGACACGGCATTTTTAAAATTGGCGTATAATAAACTGAACAATTATTTTCAGATTCCGTTTGGGGAAGGCAGTCACGAAACGTTTTATTTGAATTTTAATGAATTTTGCGAGGTTTATAAATTAAATTCGTTTTTGGCGTATAATGCCTTACTCATCCTTGATCAAAACTCTGTCATCGCACTCAGCGAATCATTTTCAAGAAAAATTACGGTGCGCTTTATCATTACAAACGAACAACTATTCACCTATTTGGATAGCCATCCTGAAATAATGCCCATGGTACAGACGCTTTTGCGTACCTATGGCGGTATTTTCGAATATGACACAAAGATCAATTCCTTACTTATCGCCAAGAAGGCGATGGTTGCGGAAACTGAGGTATTACATACCTTGGAAATATTGCAAAAAGATGGCATAATCGCCTACCAGGCAAAAAACAATGATTTGATGATTACCTTCTTGGTCCCGCGGGAGGATGAACGAACGATCAATGTGTTCGCGAAAATAGTAAAGGAACGCCAGCAGCTTAAAATAAGAAAGTTAGAAAGCATGATAGGGTACCTTCATAACAACCGTATGTGCAGGAATCGGCAATTAATGGCCTATTTTGGTGAAAAAGATAGCCTTGATTGCGGTATCTGCGATGTTTGCCGATCCAAAACAACACCCGATCCCGATGTATTGAAAACCACAACTAGACATATCTTGGAGATCCTAAACCAAAATAACCGGACATCGAGACAACTCATCAGGGAAATGGCCTATGGGGAAAAAATTATTCTAAGCGCCCTGCAGGAACTTCTCGAAGACGGAAAAATACATATTAATACCAAAAATGAATATCAAATTGGCTAACAAGAGAAAATTACGAATTGTATTTATGGGCACCCCCGAATTTGCGGTGGCGACCTTGGCGGCCTTATTGGATACCACCCATGAGGTGGTGGGGGTAATCACCGCCCCGGATCGGCAGGCAGGCAGGGGAAGAAAGTTGCAGGAATCGGCCGTAAAGCAATTTGCTACCCAAAAGGGCCTTACGATTTTACAGCCCACAAATCTAAAGAATCCGCATTTTTTGGAGCAATTGAAATCGTTAAACCCGAATCTTCAGATTGTGGTCGCCTTTAGAATGTTGCCAAAAGTGGTTTGGCAACTGCCCAAATACGGCACCTTCAACCTGCATGCCTCCATCCTGCCCGATTATCGCGGGGCCGCCCCGATCAACTGGGCTATCATAAATGGGGAGACCTCAACCGGCGCCACGACTTTTTTTATCGATGAGCAGATCGATACCGGGAATATCATCCTTCAGGAAGAAATACAAATAGCAAAAGATGAAACTGCGGGCAATCTTCATGACCGACTGATGCATTTAGGCGCCCATCTTGTGCTGGCGACGGTCAAGCAAATTGAGCTTGATGCGGTCAAAACGATAAAACAGCAAACCGCAGGTAGCCTCAAAACAGCCCACAAAATCAGTAAGGAGACCTGTGAGATAGACTGGGGCAAAACCGTCGACGAAATCTATAATCATATCAGAGGCCTTAGCCCGTATCCCACGGCATGGTCGACCCTAATGAACGGTG
>JALHST010000126.1 GCA_022865355.1 Maribacter sp.
CCCCAACGTATATTTTCCATTTTTTTTACTTCCATGGCCCTAGCTGCATAACTTACAAGGCGCGGTAAGCCCGTAAAATAGTTTCAATTTTCAAATTGGTTTCCTGACTGATGAACTTTCTTTCCGGATGGGCGTCCAGCCATTGCAAGGTGCGTTTTATACCCTCCGAAAAGGGAATGGTAGCTTTAAAACCGGGGACGAAGGTTTTTATCTTGGTGTTGTCGAACAAAACGCTCTCGGCTTTATCGGCCAAGAGGGTGCCCTTGAACGAGGGTTCGATTTTACAAATGAAATCAGATGCAATGTGGACCACTTTGGCCTCGCAGCCCAGACTGGTAGCCAATATTTGATAGATCATATTCCAGCTTAAAATTTCGTCAGAGGTGATATGAAAGGCATGGCCTATCGCTGGCCATAGGCCCAGCAAGCCAATGAATCCTTTTGCAAAATCATCGGCATGGGTCACGGTCCAAAGCGAGGTACCATCGCCATGTACAATAATTTCCTTGCCTTTCAGAATCCGGTCGGCCGTGGTATATTCCTTGAAGCCGCCGATAGCTATGGGTATCACGGTATCATAGGTGAGGGAGGGCCTAACGATGGTCATCGGAAAATCAGTTTCGCGATAGGCCTTTAACAAGCGGTCCTCGCATTGTATTTTACCGTTCGAATAGTCCCAAAGATTATTACTAAGCGGAGTAGATTCAGTTATTATGGGATAGCTCAGGGGTGTCTGGTAACACGATGCCGAACTAATAAAAATATACTGTTTTACTTTACCTTCGAACAATATAAGGTCCCTTTCAATATCCTCTTTCGTAAAGGCGATCCAGTTGACGACCACGTCCCAATCGTGCTTTTTTAAATCGGTCAAGGTTTCTGGTTTCGTAATGTCCCCCACGATGGTTTTTACACCTGCTATTTCAACTTTGGTGGTCCCCCTGTTCAAGTGAAAAAGTTCAATACCCTTCTCTATGGCTAAACGGCTCGATGGTGTACTGATGTTTCCGGTACCGCCGATAAATAATACTTTCATAGGCTCTATTTGATGGCTGTTGTTAAAATATTGAATATACTGATAATTGGGTAAAAGTCACGCGATATTTGTCGAATTGACCATTGTTTTATAGTATAAAATGAGCTACTTTGTACTATAATGACTCTCTTGAGATGAAGAATAGAAGAACTTTTATAAAAAAGGCGGCCTTGGGTGCCGCGGGAATTTCCTTACCAAGGTCGGTGTTAGGAAATCATTTGCTAAAAACGACTCAGAAGATGGCACAACCTAAAATTTCGCTGGCACAATGGTCACTTCATAGAGCGCTTGAAAATGGCACCGTGAAGGCGATCGATTTTGCGAACATCGCTCAAAATACCTATGGACTGGAAGCCATTGAATATGTCAACCAATTTTATGTAGATTATGCCACGGATGAAAATTTTTGGCTAGGGTTAAAAAATAGGGCCGGTGATGCCGGGGTGAAAAGTTTGCTGATTATGGTCGATAATGAAGGGTATCTCGGAAATAGTAATGATTTGGAAAGGAGGACCGCAGTGGAAAACCACTATAAGTGGATTAACGCTGCCAAATTATTGGGATGCCATTCGATTCGTATCAATGCCTTTGGGGAAGGAAGCAGGGCTGAAATAAAGTCGGCCTTAGTTTCTGGGTTGGGAATGTTGGCCGAGTACGGTGCCCAATCGGGCATTAACGTAATTATAGAGAATCACGGACTCCATACTTCCGATGCACAGTTTATAGTTGAGATAATCAAGGAAGTCAATAGCCCATTTTTAGGCACATTGCCCGATTTTGGCAACTGGTGCTTGGATACCCAATGGGGCAGCACCCAGAACAATCAATGTTCCCATGTGTATGACCGCTACCAAGGTGTCTCTGATTTTCTGCCGTATGCTAAAGGGGTAAGTGCCAAATCCTATGCCTTTGACGCCGATGGAAATGAAACCATTATCGATTACAAAAGAATGTTGCAGCTTGTCAAAGATGTTGGATATGATGGTTATATAGGTATCGAATTCGAGGGAGATACCCTAGCGGAGGCCGATGGAATCTGGGCCACAAAAACACTTTTGGAAACGACATGGGCGTCTTTGGACTGAGAAACAG
>JALHST010000127.1 GCA_022865355.1 Maribacter sp.
ATAATAGTACCAGCTCGCAGTATATGTTCCATTTTCACAATATACATATTTGGAAGGTAATAGATAAGTGATTGAAGCACCAAAATAAGGGACCCTTACATATATCAGAATCGCATTATTCTGCACAAAGGTAGGAGTGAAGTCTGCATTTGATAAAAACAAATAGGGGTCAGTTGAAGCGTCATAAGTATAGGCCCGTACATTGGCATTGCCATCAAGGCCATTGGTGCCATTGGTGCCATTGGTGCCATTCGTACCATCGGTGCCATTCTGACCGGCAACACCGGCTGTTCCTTGAGACCCTACTGGGCCTATTGCCCCATCCTGACCATCATCTCCCGAACAAGAGGCCATCACTATGGCCACTACCATTAGGGCCATTGATAAAATTCTTTTCATGTTTTTCATATTTTAAATGTGTTTTAAGGTTATTATTTATATTTCTAAACTTATTAAAAAAGCTGGTTATTTATTATAGTTAAAGGACGAAACCATGTTTTAACTGTCCGAAGGGCATGTTTTGTTTATCGAAATCCTGTTTTTATACATTGACACCACCAATTTCTACTGCAAAAGTCACAATTTGCAGCCTTTTCATATTTGTTGCTTAGCTTCGTGTTTTTTACAAAACATATCATTTTACTGTTGCCTTCTTGCCCATTGCCTAGGTATTGATCTCTAACGGACAATAATTCATTTAACCTGAGGTATCTACTTGATAAATGCCCCTAAGGCCAAAAACAAGATTCGGTTGGGGTGCTTGACAATACGCTACAAATCTTTTTCCTGTTAGGAATCTCAATCCTAAATTTTGAATTTCGGTAGTAGTTGTGAAGATAGTGAAGACATTTGCAAATTATAAATGCAAGGTCAATTAAGCGCCAATAGTGCTACATTAAATAACCACTTGCCCAGGGAATAAAATTTGACCCTTAATAGTCTCATGGCCGCCTTATGTTGTCCTTTTGAAAAAATCGGATTTGTATTAAATTGGTGTTGTTTGAGTGTTCCAAAACTATCGGAAATGAATCAATAACACAAGAGGATAGGGGCTGATGGCATCGAGTATGTTCCAGAAATCAGTATATGAAATAACAATGTGAATCAAACACATCAATCAAAGTATCACTATACGAGCCAAAAGACCTACAGTGCTAATAAAACTAAAATCCGCTACCATTTCTGCACTTACCTATTCCCCCGATCGGTAAGACTGAAAATTTAGCGGATTTTTTAGCACTAACTAACTCAACTAAATAAAGATGAATATATTTACTCATAGGCCCATTTTTGCAATAAAGGACCTCTTTATGTTTTCAACGAGAATGGGTGACTTTGTTTTCGTGCATAGACCAACTTCCAGAAAGTAAATTCTGCAGGCCGAGTATTACGACCATGCAACCATAGGTCAATACCTTTTTTATTCTGGTCTTCATCATCAAACAGTTCTCAGTTATTTGTATACTAAATGTATGTTTAATTATCTCAAGTTATACTGCGAATGTATCCTTTATAAAAAAAATTGTATGATTTACGCGATTTTATGTATAAATGGTTTGAAGAGAACCTAAACTTGCCTAAAAATAGGACGATAATTGAATCTATTAAAGCTAATTTAAAATGATTTACGAGCCATATTCCTACTTTTTTGAAACAGCAAGAACGCCTAAAGTATGGCATAACTTCCTAATAGTTAAGCGAATCCTGTTGAAAAATTCACTTTGGAAACCACCTTTGTTGTGATTTTTTTAATACCTTGTCTTGCCAAAAACCTAAAAAATTTAGTATGACCAAAAAAACAACGAACCTTATTGGAATCATCCTGACCATTCTTGCTGGCACCATGCTTTACCTAACACTATGCAGCTCCTGTGGGGCCGCCTTTATATAGATTCATTAAAAAATGTAACCAACTAATTTTAAACTGTGAAATATGGATTTTGATAACCTTAATATCTGGTGCTGGTTGATTCCGGCCCTCGTTGGAATAGTATGTGGTATCATAGGTTATTATTGGGGCAAAGGCGCTACTAAGGCGCTAGATAATACGGCCGATCTAAAAATTTTAAAAGAAAGGAACGCAAAACTTCAAGCCGATCTTGAAGCCTGTCAAGATAAAACATCAAAGGTATCGATAGCCCCGGTGGCTTCAGTTACTGCCAATAAAGCAGGTACTTCTGTAAACTTTGATGCCTTGGCGGCTAAGACAGCCATGGGAAAAGCTGTAAAACAGGATGATTTAAAAATTGTAGAAGGTATCGGTCCGAAAATTTCAGAAATGTTTAAAGAGAATGGCATTAAAACGTGGAAGGCACTTTCGGAAGTTACGGTGGCTCGCTGTCAAGAAATCTTGGATAGCGGAGGGAATCGCTATAAGGTGCATGACCCGGCATCCTGGCCAATGCAGGCCAAAATGTGCTACGAAGGAAAATGGGCCGAGTTGGCCAAATGGCAAGATGAGCATAAGCGCGGAAAACTGTAATTCTATTCAAAAAAATGCCCGCGGTTCGCGGGCTTATTTATACGTGTTTTTCTAAACCATTCCGTTGGCCTCTACCCATTTAAAGCGGTACTGGTCTTCCGGAAATTTCATTCGCTCGGCAATCCGTTCCAAGCGCGCAGGTAACGTGATCAGATAGTCCCTTGCTTTTTCAGCTTCGTCGGAAATGCTGCGTAATGCATCTAACTCCCAGTATTCGTTCAATTTCTGCAAAATTTCAACATAGTCTTGCGCAGTATAAACCCCTAAACGTTGGGCACAGTTTGAAAAATTCTCAAATGCCGTACCGATAGTGCCCCCTGATTCCCTTAAGAAATGGGCCGGCATTACAATTTTCCTTTTCATCATTTCGGCGAAGGCCAACAACATTCCAGATGGGTCCTCACCCAATATGGTCTTCACAAATTCACGATAGGCCAAATGGTGTCTCATCTCGTCTCCTGCAATAATGGTGCACATCTTTGCTAAAAGTGCATTGCCTTTTTTCTTGGCCATTTGTCCTACCCGTTTATGCGAAATGTTGGTGGCCAATTCCTGGAATGAAGTATAGATAAAGTTTTTATATGGATCTCTATCGGTCCCGATATCGAACCCGTCGGATATTAAATATTGGGTGGTAATTTCAACCTCGCGCATATTTACCCTTCCTGAGAGATATAGATATTTGTTAAGCACATCGCCATGTCGGTTTTCCTCGCCCGTCCAAGCCCGAACCCATTTTGACCAACCGTTGTTTTTGCCGTCGTGTTGGTTTATGCCTTCAACATCCATCAACCATGACTCATAGGTCGGCAATGCTTCTTCTGTAATCGTATCGGCCACCAAGGTGACCCAAAAATCGTATCCCAGCTCCTTTGCTTCCCCACGAAGCGTTTTTACGGCTTCCATAAAACCATCTCCTTCGGAATCCGGTAAAAAATCGGAGGGTTGCCATATATCCTCCACCGGGATTAAAAACGAATCCATAAATCCCTCAACCTGAGGCTCAATGGCCTGCATAACTTCTAACCGTATATTCTTCTGCGGCATATTCTATTTTTTACAAAGTTCGGCAATAATCAGCAGATTATTGATGAAAACCCCCCAGTTTTTCAATTACGTCCATTTTCACCTGGGTAAAAAGTGTAAACGGGATCACTTTGCCAGAAGGTCTTTGTATCGGCATCCAGAATTGAAAGTGGGCCCTTAAAGGCGGCCCCTGTATCCACGTTCCAAACATTGGCAACATGTTGTGGGGTAAGTTTGCCCATTCTCGTGACTGGGGTATGACCAATGAATATTTCTTTATAATGGGTGAGTCGTTTTGGATAAAATGGATCCAGGGGGTCCATATCAGGATGTAGCGACATGGCGAGTTCCCACAGGGTTCTATCCCAATAGTAGGTTTGTTTAAAATATTCGTGCTCTACCCCTTTTAAATTGGTGAACCCAGCATGAAGAAATAAGCGGTTCCCATCATCTAGATAATAGTTCGTCAAGCTTTGATAGAAAGCGAGGTGTTCTTTCTTGGTCTCCTTTTTTGCCTTTTCATACGAGGCCATTGTAGCCGTACCCCCATGTTGAAGCCAAAGGGGATTGGCTTGCCCATCAATAAGCCATTCATAACAGAGTTCATCGTGGTTCCCCCTTAAAAATATACAATCATGTGTGGTGCGCAATCGCAAAATAAAATTGACGGTTTCCACGGCTTGGCTCCAGCCATCGACATAGTCTCCTAAAAAAATCAATTTATCCGCCGTTGTGACCTTGGCTTTTTCAAGAACCTGTACCAAGCCCCTTAGGCCAGCGTGAATATCCCCGATAACTAGTGTACGTTTTCGCTGCATGTTGCAAAAATCGCAATTACCTTAAGGATTACAAGCATAAAACGAACTAAAATTATTTTAAAAAATAGAAGTTTTTATCGCGTAGAGAAATGCCTGATCAGTTTTGTAGGATTGTTATTTGGATTGTTAGAATTCGATTTATTTCGATGCAAAGAAGGGTTGTTCGTGAAAATTTAAAGCCAACGGCGTACTTTTTCAAGACAAACGCCTATAAAATTTTGGAGTCGGATATTAATGTGTTTACATTAGAGGACTAATTTCCAAGAAACTAAAAACATGAAGACCGTTTTTTGTATCGGTGAATTGCTGATTGATTTTGTTGCCGAAAAACAGGGCGATGATCTCTCAAAAGCATCCCTTTTTACGAAAAAACCTGGAGGTGCCCCAGCCAATGTGGCATGTGCAATTTCCAAGTTGGGGGGCAAAAGTTCATTTATTGGCGCCGTAGGGGTCGATCCGTTTGGAAAATATTTATTGCGTGTTTTAGAGGAAAATGGTGTTGACATTTCCCAAGCGCAGCGCACAAAATCTTTTACCACCTTGGCCTTTGTATCGCTGGCAGAAGATGGGGAACGCGACTTTGTTTTTAGTCGTGGAGCCGATAAAGAGCTCTCCTATGACCCCGAAATTTCGAAGCAATTTAAAGGAAACATGGTTCATTTAGGAGCGGCAACGGCCTTGTTGGGAGGTAGCCTTGAAACTGCGTACAAAAACTATTTTAAAGATGCCCAAACCAACAAGGCATTTATTAGCTTCGATCCCAACTTTCGCGGAGATCTTTGGAAAGGGCAAGAAAAAATATTTATTAAAAAATGCCTCGCTTTTATTAAAAAGGCCCATTTATGCAAGTTTAGTCTTGAAGAAGCACAATTGCTCTCGGGCAAAAAAGATTTGTTCGCGTGTTGTGACTATCTACATCGGATAGGGACACAAATTATAACAATAACCCTAGGTGCCGAAGGCACCCTGTTGAGCACTTCGAATTCAAAGCAGACCATTCGGAGCATCCGTGTAAAGCCCGTTGACACTACGGGCGCTGGCGATGCCTTTATAGGTTGTTTGTTACAGCAACTATCAACGCTTCAAAATCCTTCCAAAAGCATAACAAATACAGGAGAGGTAGCCAAGATGGTCGAAATTGCGAACAAGGCAGGTGCCATCACGACAACTGATTATGGAGCAATTCCTTCCTTGCCAGATCAAAAGAAACTCCTAGCCTTCAAATGAACCAGACGTCACTTCATCATTACATAGTTTCGGCATACCCCACCTTGGTAAAGGAGAAGAATTTTGACCGTCTTTTCGATCTCAGATTGTCTGCCAATCTAACCCTAATTAAAGACTTATTTTTCAAACTTTATCCAGAACAACGCCATAAGGAATCATTTCACGAATTGTTGGAAACCCTTCCGAAACTTTATAAGAAAAGGCCGATGCCTCTTAGGGCCCAGGATATCGAACGGATAGAAAAAGCTAGCTGGTACCAGTCGGAAAATATTGTCGGAATGCAGTTGTACGTGGATCATTTTAACCATGATCTAAAAGGTTTGATAGATAAAATTGGTTATTTTGAAAAATTGGGTGTGAACTTCTTACATATCATGCCCATAACTACAAGGCCCAAGGGAGAAAATGATGGGGGATATGCCGTAAATAGCTATCACGAGGTAGAAAAACGGTTTGGGACGAAAAAAGATCTTTTGACATTAACCGAAAAATTGCGGGAGCATAAAATTTATTTGATGTTGGATTTTGTAGCCAATCATACATCCAACGAATTTTCCTGGGCCAAAAAGGCCGTACAGGGCGATAAAAAATATCAGGATTACTACTATATCTTTCCTGACAGAAGCATCCCAGACCAATTTGAAAAAACCCTCCCTGAAATTTTTCCGATGACGGCGCCCGGAAATTTCACCTATAATGCCACTATGGGCAAATGGGTGATGACCGTTTTCAATGAGTATCAATGGGACCTTAACTACTCAAATCCGGAAGTGTTTTTGGACATGCTTTCAAATTTAATGAAATTGGTAAATCTTGGGGTCGATGTCGTACGCCTCGATGCGTTGGCATTTCTGTGGAAAAAGATGGCGACCCAATCCCAGAACCTGCCAGAGGCACATGCCTTAATCGCACTTTTTAGAATGTGCCTTCAGGTGATTGCCCCAGGTGTGGTTTTTTTGGCCGAGGCCATCGTCGCCCCGACAGAAATCATTAAATATTTTGGCACGGGAAGTATTGAGGGAAATGAATGTGAAATAGCTTACAATGCCACCTTAATGGCCTTGTTATGGGATGCCGTTGCAACGAAGAAAACCATTTTGCTCTACAAAAATCTCCGTAGCCTTCCTATCAAGCCCAATGCTGGCACTTGGATCAATTATATCCGCTGTCATGATGACATCGGACTAGGATTCGAAGACCACCACATCAATGAAATTGGCTGGGATGCTAAGGAACATCGAAAATTTTTGTTGGATTATTATTGTCAACGTTTTTCATGGTCACCGGCCAAAGGAATGATGTTCATGTATAATCCCAAGACCGGAGACGGAAGAATTACAGGTAGTTGTGCTTCGCTGCTCGGTTTGGAAAAAGCACTTGAAGAAAATGACAGCACCAAAATACAGCAGGCCGTTGATAAGATAATTATGATGTACGGCATCATTTTGTCCTATGGGGGAATCCCTTTGATATATGCCGGCGATGAAATAGGCACATTAAATGATTATTCCTTTCTTTCCGATAAGGACAAAAGAACGGATAACCGATGGGTCAACAGACCCTACCAAGATTGGGAAGCAATTGCAAACCTAGATACCGGAAAAACCTATCACTCAAAACTATTTTTTGCCTTTCAAAATTTAATTAAAAAAAGAAAGGAAACCCCTGTTTTTGCAGATGGCAATAATCTAGAATTGCATGATAGTCACAACCCACACGTGCTGATGTATGAGCGAACTTCGGTAAAAAATGAAGGGGTTTTGATCTTGTGCAATTTCGACGAAGCTCCCCAATGGGTCGATGAAAATCAGCTGGGGTCGTACGGAAAAGCCTCGAAGGCGAAAGATCTCATAGTTGGCAAGGGCATTAAAATTAACGAGGGTACCTTGCTTTTACACCCCTATCAAATACTTTGGCTGAAAAAGGGTTAACTATACTTTATCTTTCGTAAAATACGCAATGCTTCCTTCAACGATTGATAGATTTTGGTATCGTAAATTTTAAGGACTTGTCGGGCAGCTTCCATTTGTTCCTTGGCTTCCTCCATGCCATTTAAATAACAAATTAAATAGGTGTCGGGCAAATGTTGTAGGTCTGCGCTATCGCTCGGTCGCAATTTTATGTTTTTCCCTAACTTTTCGATCAAGGCATTATTGGCATTGTAGATATGATGAAGTGTTTTAATATCGTACTGTGGAGGCTCAAACAAAAGATTGCTCAGTATTTGGTAGGTACCATTGTTGTCAAAGGTAATTATGACCTTTTCAAGGGGGTAATATGTTAGTTTTTTTCCTAGGCCCAACTGCACATATTCTATGGTTGTAAAAGAGTCCTCGTCATAGGTTATGGTTATTTCATCCAAAGTTGAATAAAATAGTTTGACCTGCTCATTGATAAGTTCGATATCGACGCGTGAGTAATAGATATCGCCATTTGCTTTTTTTCGCTTGCCCGCCCAACAGACCACAAACTGTTCCTTAAAAACCTTGTACCTGCTTTCGAGATCAGGGTGGCGATGGTTCATAAAATCGATTACCCCATCGAGGGTAAGCTCAATATTATTCTTTGCATGCTGCTCAATGGTAGCCACTATATTAGAATTTATATCCTTGAGCTCAATTCCGTAGGCCTTGGGAAGACTAATGCTGCCTTCCCGAAAGAATACGGAGCCTCCGTAATATTTCCATATATTCTTTCGCAGGGCACAGACTTTACCATTTGATTTTATGGTCACCAAGCCTACCACCTTGCCTTCCGGCAAATGTGGAAAGGGTATATTCTCGTAGGAAATCAATGGGGGATTCTCCAAATAGGCATTGACCAGATTCTGTATCTTGCTATCATCAAAAAAATCGACTCCAACGATTTTGTTATCCTCATCCTCAACCCCGATAACAATAAATGAATTACTTTTTGGATTGCTGTTTGCCAGGGCGCATACATGTTTTAAAAACTTGGCTTTGCCTTCTTTTTGACCAATGTCAATAAACCGCTTTTTGTCGTAAAAGCTGTTCTCGTCATTATGCGCGAGCAGGTTTTTTACCAATAAGCGTTTGTTGATCATAGTTCTTTCCTGACTATAGTGCTACTCGCCTGTGCAGTGGGCATAACTATTAAATCGGCTATGTTGACATGTGGGGGACGGCTTATGACAAAAAATATGATATCGGCAATATCTTCAGGCCTTAGCGGCTGAAAACCCTTATAAACATTTTTGGCCCTATTGGCGTCACCTTTAAATCGCACCTCGCTGAACTCGGTCTCAACAAGTCCAGGATTAATGGCACCTACACGAATCCCATATTGGTTCAAATCAATTCGCATGCCCTGGTTTATGGCGTCAACGGCATGTTTGCTGGCGCAATACACATTGCCGTTCGGGTATACTTCCTTCCCAGCGGTTGAACCAATATTGATGATATGTCCTGATTTCCGTTGGATCATTTTTGGAAGAATCGCCTTCGAAACATAAAGAAGTCCCTTTACATTAATATCGAGCATGGCATCCCAATCATCCAAATTTCCATTTTCAATTGGATCCAATCCGTGGGCATTGCCTGCATTGTTGATGAGAATGTCAATATTACTAAGATCCTCGGGAATCGAATCAATTGCTTCGAAAACGGAAGCCCGGTCACGAACATCAAAATTCAACGTATGTATTTTAACGGTTCCTTGCCATTTATTCTTTAGTTCTGCCAATCGTTCCTGACGTCTGCCGCATAGTACGAGATTTATGCCATTCTTGGCAAATAGTTCTGAGGTAGCTTTTCCAATTCCGCTAGTTGCCCCCGTAATAAGTGCTGTCTTTTTCATGAAAAAACCATTTTATTTTTGTTATACTCAAGGTACTTTATGCCCTTGATTTGCCTCGAGAAGGATAAACCAATCTTCCAACGCCATTTCCAATTCTGTCGCTTTTATGGCATCGCTCAGACGACTTTTTGTAGTAGTACCCACTACGGGATAGACCTTTACCGGATGTTTGAGTATCCATGCCAATAATAATTGATCGTCCGATGCCCCATATTTTTCGTTCATGGGCTTCAAAGCCATTTTAATCCTTTGTGTTCGTTCATTCTCCTCTTTAAAATAGCTGCCGAGGGGACTCCATGACATGGCCATTCTCTTGTGGGCAATACTATCATCGAGGGTTCCATCGTACATCACCTCATCTGCACTTAACGAAAATTCGACCTGGTTGGCTTCAACACGAAGTACTTTTTCTAGCATGGCGATTTGCGAAGGGGTGAAATTCGACACCCCAAAATGCTTAATTTTACCTTCGGCCATCAACTGCGAAATTGCTTCGGCAATTTCCTCGGGCTCCATCAAAGGACTGGGACGATGCAGTAAGAAAATATCAAGATAATCGGTTTTCAATTTTCTAAGCGATTCTTCGGCCGACCAAACAATATATGCCTTGGAATAATCATAATGTTTGATTTGGTTTTCACGGGCATCACAGACATATTGAATGCCACATTTAGAAATAAGCTGAACGTGATCCCTATCGATCCCGCTCGCCGAATACGCATTGCCAAAATCGATTTCGTTGGTGTAGCCTCCATAAATATCGGCATGGTCAAACGTTGTGATCCCCTGCTCAAGACAAAAGTGCATAAGGGCTATCATTTCTTGCGTGGCAAGCTTTTTTCCCCAGCTTCCCCAGGTCATGGTTCCTGCTATAATTTTAGAATACGGACTACTATTTTTCATATGCATGTGAAATTATAAAGAAATACCTTAATTATTTCATAAAAATCAATGGCTTTTCCCAATTTTTAACCAATAGTTAACAGCAACACAGTGAATAAATTTTCAATTTGCACAGCTATTAAATAATGTACGAAGGTAAAATCAAATATTGAAAATTATATGGAAGAAAATACTACGGTAGATATTGGCGCAGTGAATGAAAAAATTGCCCAGGAAAGTGCCTTTATCGACCTTTTGATGTTGGAAATGAATAAGGTAATCGTCGGTCAAAAACATATGGTCGAACGATTACTCATAGGTCTTTTGGGACAAGGGCACATCTTGTTGGAAGGAGTTCCCGGTCTGGCAAAGACATTGGCAATAAATACCTTGGCCAAAGCCATAAACGGATCTTTCAGTAGAATACAATTTACCCCTGATCTTTTGCCCGCCGATGTAATCGGAACCATGATCTACAATATGAAGGTCAATGATTTCTCGATCAAAAAGGGACCGATTTTTGCCAACTTTGTTCTGGCCGACGAAATTAATAGGGCCCCGGCCAAGGTGCAATCCGCACTTTTGGAGGCCATGCAGGAAAGGCAGGTAACTATCGGTGACGAAACCTTTATTTTGGATAAACCATTTTTGGTAATGGCCACTCAAAATCCGGTAGAACAAGAAGGCACATATCCCCTGCCCGAAGCCCAGGTAGACCGATTTATGCTTAAAACGGTAATCGATTACCCCAAAATGAACGAAGAGCAATTGATTATGCGTCAGAATATGCTCGGGTCTTATGAAGATGTTAAGCCCGTCATATCTGTAAAAAATATCCTCGCTGGGCAAAAGGCCGTGCGCGATGTTTATATGGATGAAAAAATCGAGAAATATATACTAGATCTGGTCTTCGCCACCCGGTATCCCGAAAAATACAATCTAGAAAGTCTTAAACCTCTAATAAGTTTTGGCGCTTCCCCAAGGGGAAGTATCAATTTGGGAATTGCCGCTAAATGTTTTGCCTTTATAAAACGCCGGGGCTATGTCGTTCCCGAAGATGTGCGGGCCGTGGTTCATGACGTCTTGCGACATCGCATTGGTATCACCTATGAGGCAGAAGCCGAAAATATTACTTCAGAGGAAATCATCAACAAAATTGTAAATGAAGTTGAAGTTCCCTAGCGGTTCAAGTTTTGAAGTTCAACTTATACGAGCTTGAACATTGAATATTGAACTCTAAATGCCGATGGATACCAAAGAGCTACTTAAGAAAGTACGTAAGATCGAGATAAAAACAAGGCGTCTCTCCGATCATATTTTTGGTGGTGAATACCACTCCACCTTTAAGGGTCGGGGTATGACCTTTAGCGAAGTGCGTCAATACCAGTTCGGGGACGATGTGCGCAGCATCGATTGGAATGTTACCGCCCGGTACAATGAACCTTTCGTGAAGGTGTTTGAAGAGGAAAGGGAGCTTACTATGATGTTGATGGTAGATGTCAGTGGTTCGGAAATGTTCGGCACTACCCATCAGTTCAAAAAAGAAATCATTACCGAAATCTCGGCTACCTTGGCATTCTCTGCGCTCCAGAACAACGACAAAGCGGGGTTAATACTTTTTTCCGACGAGGTTGAACTTTTTATTCCTCCTAAAAAAGGAAAAAGTCACGTTCTGCGCATTATTCGTGAATTATTGGAATTTAGGCCGAAAAGCAATAAAACAGATATCACCGAGGCTTTGAAATTCTTGAGTAGTGTAATGAAGAAAAAAGCCATTGTTTTTGTATTGTCAGACTTTATCGCCGATGATTATGAAAAAACATTGAAAATCGCCGGCAACAAACATGATGTCACCGGGATTCGGGTGTTTGATGAAAAAGAAGAAAGCATCCCCAATTTGGGAATGGTACAAATGCAGGATGCCGAAACAGGGATGGTACGATTGGTAAATACCCAGTCAAAAAGCGTTCGTCTGGCCTATAGCAAATATAACGCCGAACGGGTTGATTATTTTAGGGAAACGTTTACCAAATCGGGATGTGGCACTTTGAGTTGTAGGGTAGATGAAAGTTATGTAAAGAAATTATTGGGCTATTTTAAGCGCAGGGGGTGATGTCAATGAAGAATCTAGTAGTGAAGAAAGCAATGTGTATATTATGGTTTAGGAGATTCATCGTACTTGGTCTGTTTTTTGCCATAGGTATTAAAGGGTATTCACAAACGGATCCCGAGATCCGTTCTAAAGTCGATACCACATTCATAAAAATTGGGGAGCAGCTCAAATTCACGATTACTGTAGAAGCCGATTCGACCGACCAGGTTATTTTTCCGGAAGGACAGACCTTTTCCCCATTGGAAACCGTTGAGGCATTTGCAACTGATACCATGCGAAAGAAAGATCGTATGACCTTACAAAAAATATACGCACTAACCCAATTTGATTCGGGCGCTTATAAACTTCCTTCGCAGCGTATCGAAATCAACGGCAAAGGATATTTTACCGATTCGCTTGAAATTTCAGTAGCTACGGTCCCGGTGGATACAGTCGCTCAAAAGATGTATGATATAAAAGGCTTAATGCAGGTGCCGCGATCGAATTCCGAAATTTGGAAGGTATTGATGTATGTTTTATTGGGACTGTTGGTTTTAGCGGGTGGTATCTACTGGTTTCTATTTCGCAAAAAACCATTGACGGAAGAAGAAAAAATAGCATCATTACCACCCTATGACCGGGCTCTTCTAGAACTGAAAAAACTAGAGAATTCGAAATACCTAATTCAGGACGAATACAAACAATATTATACCGAACTGACGGGTATCGTTCGTGCCTATCTTGAAGAAGACGTTCATGTAACCGCTTTGGAAAGTACTACTGACGAGCTTATCACGAAATTAGAATTGTTGAAGGACGCGGGAGAATTGAAGATTGATAATGATACGCTTTATCAATTCAAACGCATACTGCAAACGGCCGACTTGGTAAAGTTCGCCAAATCGAAACCCGCCACCACCGTTGCCGAACAGGATCGAAAATCAATTGAACAGATTGTGATCAAGACCCATGAAGCCCTTCCGGAGCCGACCGAGGAAGAGTTATTAGAACAGGAAGCATATCAGGAAATTTTAGCTAAAAAGGCGTATCGGAAGAAATGGATACTGGCCGGCAGTATCGCCCTTGGGGCCCTCTTGATGGCAATGGCAGGCGTATCGGCCTACTTCGGTCCAAAAATTGTTTGGGATACGGTTACCCAAAACCCGACCAAAAAATTATTAGATAGTGAATGGGTAGCCAGTTCGTACGGTTACCCACCTATTAACCTGGAAACCCCAGAAGTGTTGGTTCGGCAAAAGAATACGATTCCAGCGGAAGCGAAGGCCCAAATTGCCGACCTTCAGACCTTCTCTTATGAGAACAAATCAAAATTGTTTTCAATAGCCACCACATCGATGACTTTTACACAATCGGCAGAACCCGAACTTGATAAGACCATTGATGATCTCATAAAGAATTTTGAACGCAAAGGGGCAAAAAATATCACGACGAAACAAGAGGAATTTACCACCTTGACCGGTGTAAAGGGAATAAAGACATATGGTAGCGGACAATTTAAGGTCCCCGATAGTGACCGCTCGATCAAGGCAAATTATATCATCTTGAGTTTTGGGGGAAAAGGTTTCCAACAACAGGTATTACTGACTTGGGAGGGAAATGATGTGTATGCCCAAGAAATTGTTGATCGAATCCTAAGCACGGTGGAAGTAAAAGCACAGGTTTAAATGTTAGAAAATATAGAATTTGCAAATCCCGATTTTCTTTGGTTGCTTTTAGTGCTGCCACTGGCGGCGCTTTGGTTTTTTCTAAAGCGCAATGAGCAGGCCGCTTCCCTTAGGATCTCAAGCATCAAAGGCTTTGCCGGCAATAGTCTATTGCCGAAACTAAGACCGATATTATATATTTTGCGCATCATAGCCCTCGCCGCGATTATCGTTGCGATGGCCCGTCCGCAAAAAGAAGACATTTCGACCAAAACGAAGACCACGAAAGGTATTGATATCGTTATGGCCATCGATGTATCATCTAGTATGCTTGCTCGGGATTTAAAACCAAACCGTCTATCCGCCCTAAAGGAAGTAGCGGCAAAATTTATCAAGGAGCGACCCAACGATCGGATTGGCCTGGTGGCCTATGCAGGTGAGGCATTTACGAAAACACCGATTACCAGCGATAAATCGATAGTCTTGAATTCCCTGAGGGAAATAACCTATGGCCAATTAAACGATGGTACCGCCATTGGCATGGGATTGGCAACGGCCGTAAACCGCTTAAAGGAAAGTAAGGCGGTGAGCAAAATAATCATTCTTTTGACCGATGGAGTTAATAACTCGGGTTTTATTGAACCTCAGACCGCGGCCGATTTGGCATTGGAATATGGTATTAAGGTCTATACCATAGGCTTAGGCACCAATGGCAATGCACTTTCGCCTATCGCTTACAATGCCGACGGATCCTTTAGATATGGGATGCGTGAAGTCGAGATCGATGAAGCGCTCTTAAAGGATATTGCAAAAGTGACAGGCGGTAAATATTTTAGGGCAACCGATAATGAAAAATTGGAAGCCATTTATGAGGAAATCAACAAACTCGAAAAAACCGAAATAGAAGAGTTTAAATATTATAAATACGAAGAAATGTTTAGGCCTTGGGTGCTTTTGGCAGGGGCTTTACTATTATTTGAATGGACCTTGCGAAACACTTTGTTCCGCAGTTTCATTTAGTCGATAGAGAAAAAGTTATGATACAGTTAGACGAAAAGATATATTTCTATTTTTTGGCGATTATACCGGTCATCATCCTGCTATTTGCCATACTTCAGATTTGGAAAAAAAAGACCCAGAAAAAATGTGCGAATGGCCCATTATTAAAAAGATTGACACCTGACAAATCAGACTTTAAGTCCTCATTGAAGCTTTTGTTTTTTCTTTTGGGGATCGCATTTTTGACTTTGGGCCTGGTCAATCCGAAAATAGGAACAAAACTCGAAACCGTAAAACGGGAAGGGGTTGACATTGTATTTGCGGTCGATGTTTCAAAAAGTATGTTGGCCGAAGATATTGCCCCCAACCGATTGGATAAGGCCAAACGCCTGGTATCGGAAATTATCAACCAACTCGCCAGCGATAGGATCGGCATAATCGCTTATGCGGGCCAAGCATATCCACAATTGCCAATTACAACCGATTATGGTGCCGCAAAAATGTTCTTACAGAACATGAATACCGAGATGCTCACGTCACAAGGCACGGCTATCGATGCGGCCATTGATTTGGCAGCCACCTATTATGATGATGAGGATCAAACGAATAGGGTACTGTTCATTGTTTCCGATGGGGAGGACCATTCAGAAGGTTCGACCGGAAATGCAGTCGATAAGGCAGTAGAAGAGGGTATCCGTATTTTTACCATCGGCGTTGGGACGGGCAAAGGAGGGCCCATTCCTCTTAAAAGGAACGGCGTAGTAGAAAGTTTGAAAAAAGATTCCCAGGGCGAAGTAGTGATCACCAAACTGAATGAAGCGGTTTTGGAAGACATTGCCCATGAAGGCAATGGGGAATATATTGATGGAACAAATACAGAAAAAGCGGTAGACCACATTAAGGAATTATTGAATCAAATGGACAAAAAAGAATTCGAGGCGAAACAATTTGCCGAATTCAAAGATCAATTTCAATGGTTTTTGGCCGCCGGCTTATTATTTCTATTTTTAGACGTGTTTGTATTGGATAGGAAAACCAAATGGCTCCGAGCGCTTAATTTGTTTAATGAAAAAGAAATTGAATAATATGAAAAAGATTCTTTTACTCAGTTTTATGGCTGCATTTCTTGGACATGCCCAAGAAGACGAAAAGAAAATTGTAAAAGCACTCAAGGAATCGGAAAATCTTACTTGGGAAGGTAACAAGCAGCTTTCTGAAAATAAATTTGTGGAGGCGGAAGTAGACTACAGAAAGGCCATTGCCAAAAGTGATAAAAATTATGAAGCTCCCTATAATTTGGGGAATGCCTATTATGGCAAGGAAACCTATAGTGAGGCTTTTGGGCGTTACAAGGAAGCCGGGGAAACCGCGACCGAAAAGGCAGACAAGCATATGGCGTACCATAATATGGGCAATGTCTTTATGAAACGAAAGGAATATGAAAAGGCCGTCGAGGCTTACAAGGAAGCGCTTAGAAACAATCCTAAAGATGAGGAAACCCGTTACAATCTGGCCTTGGCAAAAGAAATGTTGAAAAAACAACAAGACGAACAAAAGAAAGATCAACAAGACCAAAATAAAGAGAACCAGGATCAGAAAGAAAACAAAGACCAAAACCAAGATAAAAAAGAAGGCGACGAAGGCGATAAGGGGGATCAAGATCAAAAAGACAAGCAGGATGAGGGCGACAAAGGTGAAGAAAAGAAAGATGAGAATAAGGAGGGCGAAGGCGATAAGAAGGAAGATCAAAAAAAGCAGCCCGAACAAGGTGACAAACCCGAAGAACAACAACCGGAGCGCCGCCCCAATCAACTAAGCCAGCAGCAGGTGCAAAACCTTTTGGAAGCCATGCAGAACGAGGAAAAAAAGGTGCAGGAAAAAATAGATGCCCAAAAGGTAAAGGGTGTCAAGGTAAAAAATGAAAAAGATTGGTAATGTCAATTTCCATTAAGAAATATATCACGCTACTTTCGATTGTGTTTTTAGCCCTTGGTCTAAGGGCGCAAAATGACGAGCCGGTCACCTTTGAAGTACGGTTAAGCAAGGAAAAATTGGGTATCAATGAACGATTGCGGGTCGATTTTGTCATGAATCAAGATGGAGACAATTTTACGCCACCTGATTTTCAAGGCTTTAGAGTGTTGATGGGGCCATCTACTCAAATTAGTTCAAGCTGGACCAATGGGGTACGCAGCTACTCCAAAATACTCAGTTATTTTGTACAGCCTACCTCACAAGGTACCCTGACCATAAGACAGGGTACCATCGAAATAGGAGGTAAAATATACAAAACGGCCACAAAGCAGGTAGTAGTGGGCCCTGCGGTAGACAAACCGAGTGATGAGAAGACTGTTGACGACGTTGCCGATGAAAGTTTACATTTGGTTGCCGAGGTATCAAAATCGGACCCATTTTTGAACGAGGCCATCAGCGTAGTCTATAAATTATATGTGAGTCCGAATATCCAGGTATCCAACTATCGTCCGTTGGATAATCCCAAATACAATAATTTTTGGAGCCAGGATATTCCAGTATCAAGATTGTCAGTCGAAAACGGTTCGTATGAAGGCAAACCCTACCGCTACGTCGTACTCAAACGAATTGTTTTATACCCGCAAAAATCCGGCAAATTAGAAATAGAGCCCCTTTCCCTCGAGGTGACTGTCGAAGTACCGTCGAATAAACGCGATTTTTTTGGTGGAAGAATCTATTCCCAAACCGATAAGACGGTTTCGGCCGGAAATAGGGTTATAGACGTCAAGCCCCTGCCTACAATGGGCAAACCCGAAAATTTTAGTGGCGCCGTAGGAAATTTTGACTTTGAGGTCACCACGAGCAAAACCAATTTAAATGCTACTGAATCCCTACAGGCCAAGGTCGAGGTAAGCGGCAGGGGTAACCTAAAACTATTTAAATTACCAGAGCCTATACTGCCTAGTTCTTTGGAAGTCTATGAACCTGAATTTGAGGAAAATGTGAGAACGACCCTTTCGGGATCACAAGGAAAAGTTAGCAATAACTATACGATAGTCCCTTCATTTAAAGGCAAATACCCCATCCCTTCAATCGCATTCAGTTATTTTGATCCCAGTACCGAGCGCTATAATACCGTCAATTCCCGTGAAATCGTAATCAATGTTCTGGAA
The DNA here is from genome assembly GCA_022865355.1 of Maribacter sp. Classification (GTDB taxonomy): domain Bacteria; phylum Bacteroidota; class Bacteroidia; order Flavobacteriales; family Flavobacteriaceae; genus JALHST01. The sequence continues at coordinate 18,153 of JALHST010000127.1, forward strand.
GGTCCCAATAACACCCTGGGTAATAACGCACTGCCTTCTAATGGAAACCGTCAATCGGTAGTTGCCACCGGAAATCAATTCAACTTTATTAAATTAAAACCCAATTTAATTGCCATTGATAAAAAATACTTTTTTGGCAGTTCAAGTTTTTATACCTGGCTGTTGTCCCCACTGCTGTTGATTCCGTTGGCAGTAGTTTTTAGAAGGAAACGGGAAACCATTGCGAGTGATGTTGCAGGCAATCGGATAAAACGTGCCAATAAATTGGCAAAAAAATATCTTTTTACGGCCAAAAAAGCATTGGGCAATAAAGATGCGTTTTACATCGCCTTGGAGAAGGCATTGCACAATTATCTGAAAGCAAAATTAAAAATCGAGACGACAGAGTTCAGCAAAGACAAGATTGCCGCGCTCTTGCTCGAGAAACAAATTGATGAATCTAATAAAGATGGATTTATAGCTTTACTTAAAAATTGTGAAATGGCGCGCTATAGTCCGTTTTCGGAGGTTCAAATGCAACAGGATTATGACAAGGCGAGCGAAGTAATTTCCCTAATGGACAAACAATTATAGCAATGTTTAAAAAAATTATCCTGCTCTTTATACTATTCATTGGTTTTTCGGCCCTTGCGCAAGATGCGGTCCGCTTCGAAGACGCCACCAGGGCATATAACAAGGGGGATTATGAAAAGGCCGTAGAAGATTACCAAAAAATTCTGGAGAACGGCCAGCATTCGGCAGAGCTTTATTATAATCTGGGGAACTCATACTACAAGTTGAACCAGATTGCCCCCAGCATTTATTATTATGAAAAAGCCCTGCTCTTAAAACCCCATGATGCCGAAATACAAAATAATCTACGCTACGCCCAAAATATGACTTTGGACGCCATTGATGAAATCCCGGAAACGGGGATTTCAAAAATTAAGAATAACATCATGGGCTTATTTTCTTTTGACCAATGGGCCCGTCTTGCTGTTGTCTTTGTAATCCTCTTTGTACTTTGCTACATTGCCTTTTACTATTTCAGGTATTCCTCGAGGAAAAGAATTGCTTTCATCGCAAGCATTATTTTCCTGCTTTTCGCCATTGTATCAGTTATCTTCGCCGTTTTCCAGAAAAAGGAATTCGATGCCGACCAACCTGCCATCGTTTTCTCCAGCGAGGTTGCCATACAATCAGAGCCCAATGCGAGAAGCCAGGAGATATTTAAACTTCATGAAGGCGCCAAAGTCAATGTCCTTGAATCATTGAACAATTTCGACAAAATTCGTTTGTCAGATGGAAAAACAGGCTGGCTACCCAAAGAGAGTATTAAGCTACTAAAGGATTTTTAATATTTCCTTAACTGAAAAACTGGCCAATACTTCTATATTTGCGGCTCACCCTTTGTTGAATGTCAAGATCACATATACTTTTTGTATTGCTCTCCTTATGGATCTTTGCCATAGTTGCACCCCCTATAATTACCTTTTTGGACAAGGATTTAAAATCGGTCGTTTCGATTAATTTAAACGAAGAAGAGCCACATGAGCAGGGAAAGAAGAGTGTCGATCAAAAACTGATCATTGACCAGCATACCACAAACTATTCACTGCTATCTAAATTGCAACAGCCCGTATTATACGCTTTCGATCATATCAAAAAATCGAATCATGCCCTCGAAATCGTCTTGCCTCCTCCCAAATTCCTAATCTAGTTTTTTAACCTCCATTTCGTATTTAGAATTCCAAGTGCTTAGGGGATATGCGCCCCAAAGATCTTTGGACTAAAAGCTGTACTTTTAAAATAAAAAAGTAATGAACCTAGATAACATTTTTAAAAACAATGAGAAGTGGATAAAGGAAAAATTGGCAACCGATTCCCACTTTTTTGATGACCTGGGCAAAGGTCAGAACCCGGAACTACTCTATATAGGTTGCTCCGATAGTCGCGTAACGGCTGAAGAATTGATGGGTGCAGGACCAGGTGAGGTCTTCGTGCACCGAAATATTGCCAACATGGTCATTAGTATCGATTTGAATGTCATGTCAGTCATTAATTATGCCGTCGAAAATTTAAAAGTAAATCATGTTGTGGTTTGCGGGCACTATGCCTGCGGAGGTGTTAAAGCCGCCATGCAATCAGCCGACTTGGGTATTTTGAATCCCTGGTTGCGAAATATTCGGGACGTATACCGAATCCATCGTAATGAGCTCAATGCGATTACCGATGAAGAAAAAAAATATGACCGTTTGGTAGAACTTAATGTGCAGGAGCAGTGCGTTAACTTAATAAAAACAGCCGCTGTTCAAAAGGCCTACCGGGATCGGGAATTAAAAGTACACGGCTGGGTCTTCGATGTTCATACTGGTAAACTCATTGATCTCAAGATAGATTTTGAGGGCATTCTCAAGAACATAATGGAAATCTATCATTTGGATTAAGCCCTTTTATTCCCACATTACATTATAATTTTAGTAGGTCTTTTACCAAGGCTTTTCTCTTGGCCTAGATAGCCATAAACCATATAAAACGATACGAAAATGAAGCATTTATTCACTAATCTTAAAGGAGATTTTTTTGGTGGAATCACCGCGGGAATTGTGGCACTTCCTCTCGCTTTGGCGTTTGGCGTCAGTTCGGGTCTTGGACCCAGTGCAGGCCTATACGGCGCAATTTTTATTAGCTTTTTTGCCGCTCTGTTCGGGGGAACCAATACGCAAATTTCGGGACCCACCGCCCCCATGACCGCAGTAAGTATGATCGTTATAGCAAGCATTGTGGCCATTTATGACGGCAGTGTCGAAAAAGCACTGCCTGTAATTTTGACCGTCTTCCTTTTGGGCGGCCTCATGCAGATCGGCTTAGGCCTCATCGGAATTGGCAAATATATACGATACATACCCTACCCGGTAGTATCAGGCTTTATGACGGCTATCGGGGTCATTATTCTTGTTACTCAATTATTACCTGCCATGGGTTATTATCCCAAGGAAGATGAAGGTTTTGTAGACAATTTTAAACCCAAGGCCGAAGAAATTATTCTTGACAATATTTTGAAGGAAGAAGCTGGCGAAGGTATATTGGTGTTGGAAGATTTTCAAGAAACCATTCGAAGGGCACAAGGAATTACCGAGGGAGATATGTTGAAGGAGGCCCAAACCTTGGCCAAAAGTGAAGCCTCCGGGGTTATAGGCGCAATTAAGGTATTGCCAAGGGCCATTAAGCAAATAAATTGGATGGAACTGGCCTTGGCCCTTGCCACAATACTAATTATATATGGATTTAAGCGAATTACAACGGCCATCCCAAGTGCTTTGGTCGCACTGCTAGTCGTTTCAGGGATTGCCTATGGTTTCGGATTGGATTATAGGCCTATTGAGGAAATCCCCAGTGGCCTGCCGATCCCGAATTTGGCTATTTTTACAGGGTTTAAACTAGGGTCGGTGACCCCATATATTTTCACCGCTTTGACATTGGCCTTATTAGGTGCCATAGATTCGCTATTAACTTCAGTGGTTGCCGATAACATGACCAAGACCAAACATCGACCGAACAAGGAATTGGTAGGCCAAGGAATCGGCAATAGTATTGCCGCTATATTCGGTGGCATCCCAGGGGCTGGTGCAACCATTCGAACGGTAGTAAATATCAAAGCCGGAGGGAAAACCAAACTCTCCGGGATGATTGCAGGGGTTTTGCTCCTCATAATTTTACTGTCCCTTGGGCCCGTGGCCTCGCAAATTCCCGCTGCCGTGCTAGCTGGTATTTTGGTAACGGTCGGTATCGGAGTGATGGATTATAAAGGTCTTAAAGCCATCCCTAACCTGCCCCGGGATCTAAAATTAGGGCCCTTAAAATTAAGTTCGGAAGTTGTTATTATGCTAGTCGTACTCGTACTCTCCTCGATTTGGAATTTGGTGTATGCGGTTGGTATCGGACTTATTATTGCCTCGTTGATGTTTATGAAAAAAATGGGAGACCTAACTGCAGAACGATCTGATGTAAAGTCCTTGGAAAAGGAAGTTGGATGGTCGGATGAGGTCGGTTTTCCTAAAAATCTAAAGGAGAAAGTGTTTATCAAACATCTAAAAGGCCCTTTGTTCTTTGGTTCAACAAGCGAATTTCAGGCGCTTGCCAACCAGATTCCCAAAACGGCATCTACGGTGATCATTCGAATGGATAGGATGCAATATATGGACCAATCGGGCCTATACGCCCTTGAAGATGTCCTTATTGATCTGCGAAAGTCTGGCATCTATGTTCTTTTCGTCGATGTACTCCCACAACCACGCTATATGATGGAACGGGTAGATCTAATTCCTGATCTTGTTCCCGACGAAAATATTTTCTCCAACTTTGAGGAATGTCTAAACTGGATTAAAATTAATGTTCACGAAAAACAATCGGCGACAACCCAGGTCTAGAAAAGGCCCGCACATCCCTGGGAAAGTGCGGGCCTTTATTTACTAATTAATAGGAATTACATGGGATAAAGTTATAAATTTGTCTCCTTAATCTTTGATGATGATCGAAACGATAAAAGAACATATTGCAGAGGTCAAGAATTTTACTGCCGATTCGAAGGAAGCCCTAGAGGCCTTCCGTATAAAATATTTAGGCAAAAAAGGCCTTTTGAACGATTTCTTCGCTGAGTTCAAAAATGTTCCCAATGCAGAAAAAAAGGCTTTTGGACAGGTTATAAACGACCTGAAACAAGCGGCCCATGATAAGGTTACCGAACTTAAAAATGTTTTCGACGCCAACACGGTCGAAAACAGTAAATATGGTGATCTGACACGGCCGGGAGACCCCATCGAATTAGGCACTAGACACCCTATTTCCATTGTTAAGAACCAGATAATCGAAATATTTTCACGCATTGGTTTCAATGTCTCTGAAGGCCCTGAAATCGAAGACGATTGGCACAATTTTACGGCCTTGAACCTCCCGGAGTTTCATCCTGCGAGAGATATGCAGGATACTTTTTTTATTCAAACGAATCCAGATTTTTTATTGCGCACGCATACTTCATCGGTACAGGTGCGTTACATGGAGAACAATACCCCCCCGATTCGAACGATATCCCCTGGAAGGGTATATCGCAATGAAGCCATTTCGGCACGCTCCCATTGCTTTTTCCATCAGGTTGAGGGCCTTTATATTGACAAGGATGTTTCTTTTGCCGACTTGAAGCAGACACTTCAGTTTTTTACCAACGAACTATTCGGGAAATCGAAAATTCGTCTGCGGCCCTCCTATTTTCCCTTTACTGAACCCAGCGCGGAAGTAGACGTCTACTGGGGGCTTGAGACTGAGACCGATTATCGAATGACCAAAGGCACGGGATGGTTGGAAATCATGGGGTGCGGAATGGTAGATCCAAATGTACTGAGCAATTGTGGTATAAATCCGGAAGAATATTCCGGATTTGCCTTCGGTATGGGCATAGATCGGATTGCCTTGTTGCTGCATCAAATTTCAGACATCCGCTTGTTGAGTGAAAATGATGTTCGCTTCTTACTACAGTTTCAAAGTGCCCTGTAATATTGTGAAAAAAGATATTGAAATTCCCGTTGCGAAAGATGTTTATGTTGCCATTATACTTGAATGGAACGACGAATTCCTCTCCAGGGATTGGAATGCGTACGTGTTGAACGACCGCAATTCCCGAATCGAGATGGTATTGATCGTTTCAAAAGGATTCGATGGTGACACAAAAACCTCAACCATGCGACATGCCATAGGGGTAGTCGGCGCAAAATCATTTGAAAAAATTGAATTGCTACAGGAAGATGTCCTGACACTTGACAACGAATTCTTTGTAACCTATTATGCAGACGGTAAACTATATGAAAAGAGGTTCGTTTTTAAAAAAAATACGGTCACTGAAAATAATTTAACGGCCATCCCCTTGATTGAAAAAGTGGGAGTCTTGGCATTTTAAAGTATTTCCTACCTCAGCGGAAACCCCTTTGCGGCCCACCAAGGATGTATTTCGATTACCAATCTACCCGATTTGACCATCGGATCCAGTTTCGCCAAACTATCGGCCATTTCTAAAGTTGGCGTATTATAAATGGTAATACCCCTAATTTCGCCATCATCGTCAAAGGGGCCGGAGATATCGGCAAAACCTTCATGGTACATTCTTCCTAAATGTTCAAGATGTAGCGATTGCAAGCTATCGGCTTCTTCCTGACTTTGTGAGCGATTGGGTCCACTTTTTAAAAATGCTATAAAGTATTTTTGCATCAATACGGTATCTTTCGTCTTTTCGCTTACATAATCAAAGGTCTCAAAGCCCCTTTCATTGAGTTCTTTTTTGATTTGTTCCATAGTTTTGCGAGCTGTGGGCCGTCCGGCAGTTTCAGCCTGATTTTCAGGATTTTCTGCCTTCGGTTGACAAGAAGATAGGCCTACAACGACCATGCAAAAAATCAATTTTTTCATTTTTTCCAACTATTAAAAGGTTTCTTACACAAGTGCGAGTTGTAATATTTGACATTTCCAGTAACCTCGTCCCCTAACCAATTCGGTTTTTTAAAGGATTCATGTTCATTTTCAAGTTCAAGCTCGGCGATGATAAGCCCTTTGTTGTCCCCACGAAACTCATCTACTTCAAAAATATGGTCTTCAAACGGAATTTTATAGCGTATCTTCTCGATACGTCCGTCTTCACAGAGCAACAATAACTGTTCGGCATCCTCGACGGTAATCTCCATCTCCCATTCAAATCGGGACGTTCCTGAAGGATTCGATTTACCTTTTATGGTCAAATACCCAAAATCGCCTGCTATCCGAACCCGAACGGTACGGTTCGGATGGGTATTCAGAAATCCTTGCACGATCCGTTCCTTGCTAATCGCATTTTTTTTAAAGGAAGTGGAATCGACTAAAAACTTTCGCTCAATTTCTATCAAGGAGTGTTGTTTTACTTCGGTGAAACAATGCGCCGTATTTCGTCTGATTCTATCCTCACACGATCGTATGGATTGTTGGCCAACCAAACCATGCATTGGGCGATTGTCCCAGGTTGAATAGACTTGTATTTATCAAGCGGTCCCGCCAAAACTAGGTTAGCGACCTTCATTAATTGTTTAAAAAGCCATTCCCCGATGCGCTTTTCATTTCGTTTACCAGCTATGAGCGATGGTTGAAGAATATAGGTTCTTTGTATGCCATAGTGTAGCACGGCTTCTTCCATCTCCCCTTTTATTCGATTATAAAAAATAGGACTTTTAATACTGGCCCCAAGTGCCGAAATGACTGTAAAGGTTGAAATGCCGTTTTCTTTTGCAAGTTTTGCCGCATTTTTGGGAATACCAAAATCAATTTTTCGATACAAAGCCTTGTTCGGGGTCTTCGACTTAGTGGTGCCGATGCAACAATAAACTTCGTCGGCAATAAAATCTTTTTTAAAATTATCTAGATGAAATAGATCCCCTAGATGTTCCTCAATTTTCGGATTTTTGATTCGAACGGGGCTTCTGCCGAACCATTTGACTTTATTATATGAATTATTTTTTAAAAGAAGTTCTAGTACCATTCCACCGGTCAATCCCGTAGCCCCCAAAATAATTGCCGTTTTCATAAGCATCCATAAATAGCGTCTAAAAAATGACCCCCAAGCCGATGTGAGGCACCGCCTTTATAAGACCGCGTCCTACCCGATTCAAATCGCGACGGAAAGGATTACGCAAGGCATTCTTGCGGTACTTTTTAGCTGCTATATTTATAATTTACCAACTCTAATAGTTGTCATAAATTTACAATATGGAAATGGATTTCCCCTTACGAAAAATAATCCATGTCGACATGGATGCCTTTTACGCATCGGTCGAGGAATTGGATCATCCCGAATTGAAAGGAAAACCAATCGCAGTTGGCGGTAACGAAAGAAGGGGGGTGGTTTCGGCGGCGAATTATGAAGCGCGAAAATATGGCGTGCGAAGCGCCATGAGCGGTTATCTGGCTAAAAAGAAATGCCCACATATCATTTTTGTAAAACCGCGATTTGGCCGCTATAAGGAAATCTCGAATCAAATACGTAACATTTTCTTTGCCTATACCGATTTGGTCGAACCCCTTTCACTGGACGAAGCCTATTTAGATGTGACCAAGAATAAGAAAGGGAATCCTTCGGCCACCTTGATTGCCGAGGAAATACGGCAACGTATTTTCGAAGAGGTA
>JALHST010000128.1 GCA_022865355.1 Maribacter sp.
GGAGAAATGGCAGAGTGGTCGAATGCGGCAGTCTTGAAAACTGTTGAGGGTCACACCTCCGGGGGTTCGAATCCCTCTTTCTCCGCAAAAGGAAACCCACAACGGAAGTTGTGGGTTTTTTGTTTTCCGATGTGTTGCAAAGCTTGCTTTGGCATAAGCGGCGGAAAACAAAAAACACAACACGCTTGGGCGTGTTGTAGGTTTTCATGCTTGCCCAGGATTACCCTATGGGGATGCACGAGTGAAAACGAGTGAATCCCGCATAAGACGGAATAAAAAATCTGGTATGCCGATGTGTGTCGGTTTTCATGCTTGCCCCGGATTACCTTTTTGGGATGCACGAGTGAAAACGAGTGAATCCCGCATAGGACGGAATAAAAAATCTGGTATGCCGATGTGTGTCGGTTTCCATGCTTGCCCCGGATTACCTTTTTGGGATGCACGAGTGGTAGCGAGTGAATCCCTGAATCCCCAGGATTTCCCCTTTGGGATGCACGAGCGCAAGCGAGTGAATCCCTGAAGGCCCGGGACCGCCCCTTTGGCATGCACGAGTGAGAACGTGTGAATTTTCAAAAGGACCGGATAAATAACCGAGGGTCTATCTATGACCTTTCCCCTACTTATCCCTAATCGCCCTCTGGGAATTTGCGAAGCGTAAATCTGGCAATCGAAGCTTACTATGTTGCGTGTCTAAGATTATCCACTAAGAACACCCTTATTTCATTGAGAAAAATAAACATGTCATATTCCTGGGAACAAATTACATGGTATACATGGTAAATAATCCATTCATAAAGGAGCATGATTTTGGTGAAAGTCAAGCATCAAATTAGAGGGCAAAAACAATATCTGCCGATAAGAAGAATAATATAATCGACAAATGACATGATTTTTTAACAAAATTTAGAAAAAAGACTAAAAACCTATGAATTTTTGCTAGTTCCTTATTCCCGTAAATAAAAGAATTTTGGTAGTCCCTAATAACTCTAAATCTTAACCTATGAAAAATGCTATAATCTACAACGTGACTTTAGGATGTATTATTACATTTTTAAGTTATTCGGTTTCCGCACAGAATTCAAACCAGATCGAAACCCATAAACGGGTCGATCAATATCTTGAACTTAAAAATTTAGGATATACTGATCGGGAAGTTTTCGAAGATTTAGGAAACGCCAATTTTTTGACCCAAAATTATGCGACAGCGGTCTTTTGGTATAAAAAACTAATGGACAGCTATGAAGAAGGTACCTTAAGTGCTAGCTATCAAGAGCGCTACCAATATGCCCTTAAGCAAACAGGGCCAACCGGCGTATCAAGTACTTCAAATGAGAAAGACTGGCTTGCCTCCGTTAGATCAGACTATCAATTAAATAAAATACCAATGGAAAATACCGCCAATGAATTTTTGGCCGATAATATGAATGAGGTAGACCTAACACGGCAAAACGATCAGTTCCCGGAGGATCAGATTGCCGTCACCGCCGATGGCAAAACAGCCTATTTCAGCAAAGCCATTACGATAAAGCCCATGTACGGATTATTCAGCAAGAAACAACTGGTATACAAAGTATTTAAGGCCGAAAACGTTCATGGGGAATGGAAGAATATTCAGGAAATCACACTTGGTCCGAAATATTACTCGGCCAAACAGCCAGCCATTTCTGCAGATGGCAAACGGTTATTCTTTGCCTCGAATATGCCAGGTACCTTTGGAAAATTCGATATCTATGTCGCTGAACTAGACGGTCGTGGAAACTTTGGGGTCCCCAAAAATTTGGGGAAAAAGATCAATACTGATAAAAACGACCTATATCCTCAGATTGTTGGGGGCAATTCGCTCTTTTTTGCCTCTGACGGGCATAAGGGTTATGGCGGACTTGACATATATCTGGCCCAGGTTGATAGAAAAAAAGTAAGTCAATCGATAAATTTAGGCGGCACGATCAACAGTGACAAAGATGATTTTTCGATTTCATTTACTGAAAAAGGCATGGGCTATGTATTGTCAAATCGAGGTTCTGATAAGCAATCAGTACAGCGCGTGGCATTCACCTTTAGCAAGGGCCAAAACATGGCATCAGAGGAAAAGAAGGGCTATAATATCTTGGAAGCCTTTAATACCGATGGTAAAGTCGACTACACTACTTCCGTTTTCGAAAACGATTAACCCAAAACGAAGGATAGACCCCCATCCCAATAAACCGTGGTTTTTGTATTCTACCGAGATTATTCCAAGGTCAAATAGCACGAATCCACAATGAAATAGGTATAACAGGGAATAGCAATTAATGTAAAAATCGTTCGACGATCCAAATAACCACTTTAATAGAAAATCTATCGGCAATTTGGTTAGATCGGCCCCGTCACCCTTGAAATACCTCTAAACAACACGAAATAGTATAACTTAAATACCCCCTATCATGAGCTGCAAAACTACCATATCGCACAAAATGTACCTGCTAGGTGTAATTTGCCTGGTTCTTTGTAACCCAGCATCTTATAGCCAAGAAGTTAGCCCCAATGTAAGTACTAACAATACGTATCATAATCAAATGATTTTTAATAGGTTTTTATTGAATCCGACTTTCTCATTGGTCCGTGAAAATAAATCGTACTTAAATATTCTTCACAGAAATCAGTATGCGACTTTTGAAGACAACAGTCAAAATTACTTTCTCGGTTTTAGCAATCGTCTCAATGATCATACGGCCCTAGGCATCGGAACCTATAGCCAATGGTCTGGAGTTATACAAGAGTTTGGCTTTAACGCCAACTATGCCACCTCGGTGCAACTCGGTGCAAAAAGCAAATTAACTTTTGGGACCAATGTGACCTATTATAATGAAGGCCTTGACAAAAATCGGGTCGTCGCGACCGAAAATGACCCCGCCATCATGGAAGCTACCAAAGAAAGCAAAATAGCCATCCAACCGGGTATAACCCTATCGCTGGGCGCATTTGACTTTGGATTGTATGCCCAAGATCTCTTTAAGTACAATCAAACGACGAATCTGTTTTTGACAAGACTTGATATTAGAAGTATTACGGCTTCCTTACAATATACCCATAGTTTCACCGCTACTCGGGGCCTTTTTACCGATGCCCGGCTTATGCCGCTCCTTCAAGTTAATAAAAATGACGATGGTAGCTTGGGATATTTGGCTTCTATTTTATTAGACCTACCAAAATATGGCTGGTTTCAGACTACTTTGGATGCTACTTATGGAATGTCGGCAGGTCTCGGATTCAATCTGAGCAAAAGAATGTCCTTAGGTTATTTAATGGAGAAAGACATTACGCAAAACGATGCCGATCTAGGTTGGAACCATGAATTGTCGTTGGCATATACTTTTAAAAATGAAAATGATGGTAGTAATAGCTTTGTTGACAACTCCGAAGACTCCAAAATAGATCGCATCGTACGGAATTATGAAGAACAGATTTTAAGGCTCACCGCCGAAAAAAACAAAAGTCTGGAAAAAAACAAAAGTTTGGCCACCCGTAATTCCAAAAATGAGGAACAAACTACAGAGGATCCCAACTCCCTCGCCTATCAGAATCGGTTGATTTTGGATGAGTTGATCTTAAGACAGGATTCTATTGAAGAAGCAAGGACTGCGGCCTTTGAAAATCGATTCGAGACTATCGTTAGGCTCCTGCGTAATGATATAAAAAGTAATATCAAGGCAAATTTCGAGGATTATAGTAATGATCAAAATACTATCTTGGTATCAAATGACAAGGAGCTTGAGCTATCAAAAAGTCTGAACATCCCTGAAAAAAAGGAATATGCGAAACTTCCAATAAAGGTTTTGAATCAATCTGACATTAGCGGCGTGAAATCGGGCTACTATGTAATTGCCAATGTTTACAAAAACAAAAAATACTTGAATGCCTTCATGAAATCGCTCCATGATCAAGGATTGGATGCCAAGCAATTTTATAACAAGGAAAACGGACTTTATTATGTGTATTTAGCAGATTTTAATTTCAAGAAAGACGCTGAAATGGCTTTTGTTTCAAATTTAAATGGAAAATATAACAATGAAAAATGGATCATGCAAGTGGATGATCCAACCGCAACAGCCGCCAATATTTATGAAGACGAAGATGGATCCCTATACCATAATCAATAAAACTACAGAAGGCATTAAATCTTGAATTGATACTACATCGGCGTAAATAAAAACTTTGACGTGGTGGAAAGCATCAATCCCTGATGCATTTCATAACAAGTACGAAAGGAACCCGAGCGACCGGTGGGTTAAGTATCTACAACAAAAATTAGACTATTGTGTTGAAAGAAGGAGGGGGCTTCCGGGGGGATTATTTAACCCCTCCTTTTTATTCACAAGATATGTTTGGCGTAATTATTGCCCTCACAACATTCGTCACATAAAGGGGCTAATCAATTAAATCGAGACCCACGTACCTTAGTA
>JALHST010000129.1 GCA_022865355.1 Maribacter sp.
AGCAATAAGGGACCAAGGGCCCCGATTTCTTCAAACCGCTCGCATACTCCAAAGAGTTTTACTAGGCCCCATTTGGACAATGTGATGTAACCGCCGTAGCCTGGAATTGAATACGGGATACGCTCTGGATCCCCTAACCAAGTTGTTTTAAAATAACGAACCTCCTGTATCCATGACCTATTTCTATAGATACGCTCTGCTTTTAAAGCGGCATCATTCAATTTTAGGCAATGCCTCGATGACAAAAAAATAATTTTGAAAACCAATCAATTGTGTCAAGAAATTCCCCTACCAGGCTAAAATTTCAACGGTGATACGCGGACAAGTAGATATACGATCGATTTGGAAAAGCCATAGCCATAGCAGTTGTTCACTAATTTAAAACACGAACATATGAAAACCCTAGAGGATTTATTGAACATCAATTAAAGGACCTTTACAGCGCCGAAGCACAAGTTGTTGCTGCCTTGGCGAAAATTGTTTAAAATGCCACAGATAAAAAACTTAAAAAAGCCTTTGAAAATCATTTGGAAGAAACCAAGGAACAAAAAAATCGGCTGGAAATTATATGTAGCACGATGCATATTACCCCTAGTGGGGAAATTTGCAAGACTATGAAGGGACTTATCAAAGAAGCGGAAAGCTTTATAGAAGAAGCCGAAGACGACGAGATCATGGATGCCGGCCTGATTGCCGGGGCCCAGCGTGTCGAACATTATGAAATTTCAGGATATGGAACGGCCGTGCGTTATGCCAAGGAATTGGGACACAGGGACATAGCAAAAAAGTTACAAGTAACCCTTGATGAGGAATATGATGCCGGCAATAAATTGGATGAATTGGCCGAAGGCAGGCTGAACAGAAAGGCAATCGACCAAGCCTAAAATTGAATCGTATGGTTGATTTATCCGTTTTTTGTGTTGTCTTCAATACATTTTTTTTTGCGTCAAAAAAGTAATTTTTTGGAGCAAGACCCCCTATTTATATGTGGTAATTTAGAGTTAAATAAATTTAGTAACCCGTTCGCATACCAAATGCAGACCCTAAAATAAAAAGCGATGAACAGTGATCAATTAGAAGGTAAATGGAAGCAAGTAAAAGGAAAGTTTAAACAAAAGTACGGTGAGTTGACCGATAATGACTTAACCTATTCCAAAGGTAAATTTGATGAAATGTTAGGTCGTTTGCAGGAAAAGACCGGTAAACAAAAACAACAATTGAAGGAAGAAATTGAAAATTGGTAGAAATTTCCCTCAAACACTTTTTATTATTTGAACCCCCACCTACCGTGGGGGTTTTTCTTTTCGGTAAATGCTCATTCTAAAAATAGCGATTGGGCTTTTCCTGAACCGGTTTTTTGTATCAGATCGAGATGTATTGTTAAAAATTGTTCAAGGCTTTTTAATTTCTTTAATTTAAAAATTAATGAGATTTTCAGGCAGTGGTCCTTGTAAAATTTCCTCAAAGATGCTAATTAGCCATGGCAATTCAAATATTTGTTTCCAATTTGGAATTCTCCTACCCTTGCGGCTAGAAGTGGGTGCCGAAAACACGAAGCCCCGAAAAATTAAAAGACCTTGTCAAACTGCAGCCGACCTAAACTTTGGATGTAGGATGGTCATCGAAAATCAGGTTTTAATAAGGCCGGTAGTAATATCCCTCAAAATAATATCTTCTTGTTCAGTTCGAATCGACCATAAAAAAAACCGGTCGAAATTGACCGGTTTGATGGAATATAGTAACCATTACAATCAGGCAATCGCAGCTGTAAAGTTCTGGTTGTCCTTATATCGTTTTGGGCTACAATCGTATTTTTGCTTAAATATTTTTGAAAAGTAACTTCTACTTGTCAAGCCGATACTATACACCACTTCCGAAATATTAAGATCCGTATTTTTGATGAGCTCCTCTGCCTTCTGCACGCGTACCTCCCGAATATAATCAGCTACCGTCCTTTCGTGCACCGCCTTAAAGCCCTCTTGAAGTTTTGTAGGCGAAAGCCCTGATTTTCGGCTTAGGTATTGTACCGTAAATTGAACTTCCGGGTAATTCTGAATGAAACTTGAAAGTTCACTAATTTCCTCCATTTCCCGCAACGTCAATGCCCCGGCATTCTTACTTTGATGTTCAAGGTCATCGGAATGTTGTTGAATTTCAAGCGCTAGTATCATATGCACCAATCCTTCCAGGTTGAGACTTCGTACCATACCCTTTTCCTTGATAGCATGCAATTGCCGTATTTTATCCGCTATTTTAAGGTTAAACGAACCCACGTAGAAAAAGTTTTCCTGGTCTTTTTCGCTAAAAAAGGTTTGGTGTAAATTATAGTTCAAGCCTTTTTTCTGAGCCGCCTCCTCACTTGTCGTATTCACCACGATGAGGGTAGTTTTGAGGGCATTATCGGCTTTTTTAAAGTGCAAACAATGTTCCTGGCCGCCCTTGTTGGTTAGAATGCCCGTTTGAAATTTTTGTAATTCCCTTTTTTTGGCCAAGGCCCCAAAACTGTGCATTAAACTGCCCTGTGAACAATATGCAAAATAAATTGGGGAAGCATTTGGACTATTGATTGCCAAAGTGAAATCATCCATAAATTGTATGTCGAACTCCAAATACGATATTCCGCCATTAAAGGTTATCCCGCGAATACTTCCTTTACCAAGTTCACTGTTAATGTCTAAGATGTATTCGTTGGTCTCGACGTTCAGTGAACCGCCCAAATTATGGTGTAATTGATTAAAAATATTCTTAATCTTTCCCGTTTTTAATATTGTTGTTTTCATTGTGTTTTAAATTACAATTCATTTAAGCGGTCAGCCAATCATACTTGGCTTTTGTAATACTTAAAGCTAAACTCCTTTGGACAGGATAACCAGGGTAATCCTGCATACGTTGAATAATTTCAATTAAAAAAAGCAACCTTAATAAATGCCTTCAAAGAAAATCGGTTTAGCATTTAAACCATTATTAGAGTTTCCCTGATTTTTGTGGTTTGGCATGATACTTTTAAATTGATTTCTGATTGGTCATACCCCAGATAAAATTTTTTAAAACGTTGTCGTCAACTGATTCAGTCCCCTTTTTTGGTACAAACGAATCATCATGAATTAAACGACGAAAACCGCCTACAAAGAATCTTCCTACTTTGATATTTGTTTTCATGATTTTCGAGTAGTAATCTTTAAATGCTGAATCGATGTGTCGTTGAACAAACCAATCTGTACAAACTTACATAAATCGAAAGGCCGGCCTCTTACATAATATTTTGTTTTAATTATATATTTATAGAATTTCTTTAAGAAAATGTTAATTATCATCTGTTTTATAAAGGGTTGCCGCAATAGAAAGTGAAGAGGAACTTTTTCGAAAACAATACAAACCCTATGGGTCAGAAGCAGACGCGCATCAGAAAGGCAGGCCGACCCAAGGTATTGCTAAGCGCCAAGTGGGTGCATTGAAGAATTTTTATCTGTTTATAGGAGATACTTGCAATAAGGGATAATAGTGATACCGCGATGTCCAACCTTATATTTTTAGACCTCAATATGCCCTCGATGAATGGTGAGGAATGCCTTGCTGATATACGTGACGAGCCCAAACTAGCTGAAATCCTCATTATTTTATATTCAAATTATCTAGACAAGGAGAAAGTGAAGTTATTATATCGGAAAGGAGCAAATAGGCACCTTAAAAAACCTACACAATTCGCCTAATTAAAGTCTTCTGTTTCCTATTGCATTAAATCGCTTGAGAGCAAAAAGGATAGTAATGGATCTATTTTAGACTTTATTATCAAAGATTGATCTTCCCCATAGGTCTATCTTTTTTCGAAAAACTTCATTAAGCCCTATCTAAAAAAATATACAACGGGAATTATTGTTTTCCACTAAGGTTCTTGCCGTATTCCTTTGTATAAATATCGACGATCAGAAGAAATAGACTCATGAGCAAGGGTCCAAAAATTAAACCTATAAAACCAAAAATGGGTACTCCGACAATGACACCAATAAGGGTTATAAGGGGATGTACATTGTCAAGTTTTCTCAAAATAAATAGTCGTATGAGATTGTCGGTCGTACCTACAACGATAAATCCATATAACAATATGCCCCATGCCTGAAAAGGATTACCGGCCGACAACGAAAGAATAAATACGGGAATAATGCCAAGGAACGCCCCAATAAATGGAACCATTGATCCAATGGTCACTATTACCGCCCAAAAAAATGGCGCATTCGTACCGAATATTAAAAATCCTATTAAGGCCACAATTCCTTGGGCAATTGCGACCAAGGGGATTCCCAAGGCATTCGAGCGTACCATTGCCGTTATTTCCTGGCCGATTATATTAAGATTTTTCTTGCCTACCGGGATATAGTTAAACAGCGAATCATGAAGCGCCCGGCGCTCGGTGAGCATGTAAAAGAGTAGAAAATACATGATTGCTATGGCAATGAACATATTAAAGGTACCGCCGGCAAATCCTTGAAGATTTTTCGAAAGCCATGAGGATACGGCGGCCGAGTCAATTTGTGTAGTAAGTTCAAATCCAAATTGAGCTTCCCATTGTGCCAACTGCTCTTTGATTGCGGCAATTACCTTTTCCGAGTTTTGGACCGCTCGGCCTATTTTGTTGCCCAGCATCCATACAATACCGGCTATGGGAATTAAAATACAGACGAAGGAGGCAAACAATAGCAGTCCTGCAGCCAGGTTGGGATGCCAGTTTTTCTTAAGTAGTTTAACCATGGGCCCCCTTAAAAGCACATACATGGTGATTGCGCCCAATACGCCCGAAAGATAGGGCAATAAGGCCTCAAATATCAGACTCCCCAATAAAAGAATGAGGAGCAATATAAAAATTTGACGAATGATTTTGGGATGAATTGATTTCATACTATGTAGCTCGATTAATTGCCGGTCACCTTGGCTTGTGATGTATCGATTGTTGGTTTTTTTTATTTGACGCACCGACTTTTGTTATCGACTTCAAGTTAGTGCGGTTTTGCCATGAAACCAGAATATCGCCACAATTGATTCCCCAGATAATTGATTATCAATTTTTACTACGTTCTTTTTTTCCATTTCCGGTAAGCGTATTAACCACTCCGTCGCGTACATTCATATATAAGTAGTTGAAAAATGATTTTGTGGGATCGCGATCAACGGCGATCATTCCGAAACGATATCCTTTTTCATAGGTATTTGAATTGTTGGCAACGAGCATTTTTCCAATAGCCGTAAGGACTTTGTTGATAGCCAATAGATCCTTTTTTAAAATTACAAATTCAAAATCATCATATTTCATTTTCATTTCGCCGGAAGAACGTACCGCATCCCCACTTATCGTAAAATAGAGTGCATCGATATGGCCTTTGGTTCGAACACGAAGATTCGGTTCTAAAAATTGATTGATGCTTTCTGTCTCAAAATTAGAAAAAGTCGTAGATGCCGTAAAAAAGTCATTTTGGTCGTTCATATCAAAACTCCAGTCCAATGTGATGGGTGCCTGACCCATAAAAATGCCATTGGCGGCAATACTTGTTTTATTTTCAGGGAGATAGGTATTTGATAGGTTTGAAATAGCTACATTGACATCATCGAAAAAAATGCGACCGACTTTTGAATCCGCATTTATCAATTCTTCGTACCCGACATGGCCATTATTGATTTTTAATTCATCGATGCACAGATTAATGGGCAATTCACTTAGTATACGGCTATATAGGCGTTTGGTCTGAAGGTCGTCATCGATCAATTTATCCCTATATATTTCAAGCTTAGGCTGTTCAATAACGCCCTTGCCGACCGACACAAAAAAATCAAGGTTATGAAAACCAAAATTTACGGGGTGCAATAGTATTTGGGGAATATCAAGTACAATATGATCGTGTTCCTTGGTTAAAATTTTTGAAAGTTCGTGTTTGCTATATTTTGATTCAAGTTTTATATTATGTAGGCGTAAAACACGATCCTCGATGTGCAAAGAATCGACCTTTACGTATTCATAGGGACCAAGATCTACATAAATTTCCGATGAGGATAATGAATAACTATCAAAAGCCAAGGGTAATTTATTTTTGACAAGGGTCGAATCAATTGTAATTCCAAAAAGGTTAAAGTCAAAATCAGTTACTTTGACCAATACACTGTCGTTTTCATCGACCGTAGAAAAATTGGCATTTTTAAGGGATAAAATATCAATGGCAATTGTTTTTTTTAGATTGACCACACCGTTCGATACAGTATCCTTTTTGGGAAGATGTTTGTACGAAATGTTACGTATATCCGGCTGTACGAAAAGTATCTTCCCAAATTTAATGGTCCTATGATTCAAGTAGTCCCAATAGCTAAAATTACGAAGTTCCAAGACATTCATCTTAACCTCCGTATGTTTTAGCATTGTATCGCGATACATAAACGTAGCGGAAACGTTCTGAAATTCTAACGTGCCTTTTAGGGCATTAATTGCAAGACCTTGATATTCAAATTTAACATTCGACGGCATGTTGCGGCTAAGAAATTCGCTTATGGCCGTTTTGGCCCAAAATTGTAAAACTAGCAATCCGACAAGGCCTAGGGCAATAATTCCTACAAAAAATTTAAGGATGTTTTTTTGCAAGGATGTCATAGGCTTTTTTCATTAGATTCAAAATTGTCCCACGGCACCCATTGAAAAATTGAAAATCGGAAGCTTAGTGAATACCTTCCTTGATCGAGGCATTCGAATTCTTTATAGGCTCCCCATATTCAAGTGTGTTCAAGGCACAGAACGGTAATCAACAAGGCTACCATGGTTGTTCGATTCGCAGTCAACGGATACCTGAAGAAGAAGTATACTTTTGCGGGAACGTTTTAATGCGCCTATTTATCCCGACCATTCCTATTAAATCGATTTTCTTCCTGAAATAATATTGTATAGAATGGCTATTATAGCGATTACCAAAAGAATGTGGATCAAACCACTACTCCCCATTCCGGCAACAACGCCAAAAAAACCTAGAGCCCACAGAATAATACAGATTACGGCGATAAGCCAAAGAATATTTGTCATAATATAGTGTTTAAGTGATTAGTAATTTCATCCAAAAAGCGATAGGAGCGGGTGAACTTTGTTCATTTACTATAATGTACAACGCAAGTAGGATTGCGTCTTCAGATTTTTAAAGAACGTCTTCCCCGCTGTTGAAGTGCAATCCTGACCAGAGGACAACCCTCTATATAAGGATTAGCTTTATCCGATACTTCACCGGATTTCTTCAATCACCAGAAATGGGTATATAAATATAGTTAAAAATAGGCAAACTATTGACTCAAATGCCATTATTATTGATGCATTCGCACAGGCGGCAAGCGACTTCCTGGGCCAAAATTATCGGGATGAACATACCGGGGCATCACCGAAAATGTAATTGGCGATCAAAGCTAGAGGTAGATAGGTGTTTTAAGACGGTCGTTTAAACTTGCAACGCGGCCTTAATTGGCCAAGAAAGGTGCATGTTGGCCACTACTATTCATATGCGATACTATTTAATTTAATAACGTTCATGCTTGTGGGGCACTTTAATTATTTTGGCTCCCAATAAACATTAAAACATATATACCATGAAAACATTAAAATCTATAACTTTTGCATGTATCCTTTTGATTGCCTCTGTAGGAAGCTCTCAAAGTAAGGAGGATCAAAGAATAATCGATGACGCCATAAATGCGAAAGCGATGCTTATTAAAACAAATGCCGGAATAGAAGGATACTTTAAAAATGCCTCCGGCTACGCTATATTTCCGAACGTAGGTAAGGGCGGTCTAATTGTAGGTGGCGCCTCTGGCAATGGGGTCGTTTATGAAAATGGCGTTGCCATCGGGATGACCGAGCTGAAAAAATTGAACATTGGGCTTCAGGCTGGTGGCCAGGCTATTACCGAAGTTATTTTTTTCGAAACCGATGCCGCACTACAAGATTTCAAAATGGGAAATTATGAATTCTCCGCTGAGCTATCAGCGGTGGCCCTTGAATCAGGCAAAGCATTAAATGCCAATTACAACGATGGTGTTGTGGTGTATGCCATGCCCAAAGCGGGATTGATGGCGGATGCCTCTGTTGGCGGCCAGAAATTTAGTTTTCATCCCTTCAAATAATAGCGAGTTTATAAACAATTGGGCCGGCTAGTAAGCCGGCTTTTTTTTTCTTTGCTGCCAGGGTTCTTTATCAAGGCTTAGATCGAATGCCCTCGGAATTGACGGCGAAGTCATAAAATCACTACGCATGGTCTATAACTAAAATCGCTTGGATTTTGGGAATTAAACCTAATATTTAAGCAAGTTTGAAGTTTTGATAGAAGGTGGCGAATGCATTTCAAAAGACATCTTTGTTAGGAGGACGGCACTTAAAATAAGGTAAATTTTTGTTGAATCCTCTCTTTTTGATACATTATGGGTTTTCGGTGGTGGCTTCCCTGGACAGGACCGCCTCATCATTTTTTTGGCCCATTTTTGCATCAAAATATTGCAGTGCCTCGTGCGAAGCATTGGTGCCTCCCGCTATCCTTAATCTATCCAAGAGAGCCATGACCATGGTTTCCTCTTCAATTTGCTCGCGAACAAACCATTGGGTAAAATTCCATGTGGCATAATCCTTTTCTTCTAGGGCCGCCGTCGCGATGTTGTAAATCGCGGTAGTATTATCAACTTCATGCTTAAAAATTTTTTCAAAACACTCTTCCAAGTTTTTTGGATCTTTGGGAGGTGCGGCCAGTGCAGTTATCTTGGGTTTACTTCCCCGGGCCAAAATGTATTTAAGCACTTTCATCATATGGTTCCTTTCTTCATCGGCATGCCTGAATTGAAAATCGGCTGTTCCGGCATAGCCCTTAGTTTCGGCCCACGCCCCATAGGACAAATATATTTGGGCTGCATTGGCCTCTTTTGTTACTTGGTCGTTCAATATTTCGTTCAGTTTTTTTGAAATTCTAGTCGTGTCCATATTTTAAGTATATATAAAAGTCAAACAATCTTATTTCCTCGCTCTTCTTAATTAAGTTGCGGAGAATTGAAAGGAGCGTGATATTACAAGGTATCTAAAAGGCGATTCCCCTGCTGTCTCGTTTACAAATTATTTTGACGCGATGAATACGCTCCCGAAAAAGGAAGTCTTAGGACCGCTCCGTGGGTTCTGCAGATCAGGCAACTTTGCAAATACCCTTTCGCAAGCGATATTGCTACATATTTGATTAAAAAGACACGTTTTTGTTAATTGGAAGCGATAGTTTTGTATTCATGAGTAGGTTGTGTAATACATTTAATCTCAAAACAAATGTTTTACTATAGGTTTGGAAAGAGAGCGTGGGGACGCTCTCTTTCCTATTTTAATAAGACCCCTTACCCATCAGCGTCTTTTACAAGGGTTCCGTTAATGTAGGTATCTATAAAATGCATATCGAACACGTTTTCCAATGAGTAGGGTACTTCGACTTTCTCAATGGTCACATTGCGATGGGTGATATTGCGTATTGGTGATTCGGTATACCCTTTGGCCAATATCCCAAATTGGCCTTCATTTTTCACATGAAGGTTTTCAAGAAGAATGTTCCTAAATTTGGGGAATGAATTTCCCTGTCCGTTTAAAATCCCTTTGCCGGTTATGGCAATATTTTTCTGTTGATAGGCATAGATCAGGGGCGAATAGTTCATCAATTCCAATCCTTCAAATGAAGTATGTACCAATTGATATTTGGCGGGGTTGGTACTGAACAAGATTTCGGCCCCTTCCTCTAAATGCAGATTGACATTGCTTTTTAAATGAATAGGCCCCGTTGCATAGGTGCCCCTAGGGACCAAAACGATCCCTCCACCACTTTCCGAGCATTGCGATATCGCATTTTTGAAGGCTCCGTATTATTGGTCGCCCCGTTGGAAACAGCCCCGAAATCAAGCACATTCAATATCTTGTCGGGAAAGATCGGAACATCGATGCTATCGATGATTTGGGTCATTCTAAACCAAGGGGAATCATCCATTTTTGACTCTTTTTCAGATTTTTTACCATTTTCTTGACATGCCAAAAAAAGTATGGGCAACATACTAGCCAGAAGTACATATTTAGTTGCTTTCATAACCAAGATTGATTGTCACTGGTGGCCCGGCCTCCCTTTGCGAAATGCGATTCCTACACTATTTAGATTTTTTAAGGGCTGCATCGTTGGCTCTTTTATATATTGGC
>JALHST010000130.1 GCA_022865355.1 Maribacter sp.
CGATATGATGGAGAAGATCGAAATGTTTTTGGTAGCGGAAAAGCAGACCCCAATGCCCAGGATGATCTCGGCAGCACCGCTGAGTTGTACCAGGAATTTATGGTCTGGTAAATAGCGGGGCATAATACGCAGATAAATTTTCGGTTTTATATAATGCATTGTGCCGGCAAACACGTATATAAGACCCATAAGATAAAGATGCCAAGGATACTTCATAGGCTTAACATACGCAGGGCATTGATTGTTAATGATTCAATTTATGGCACCATCGGGAAACTTCAATCTATTCCCGAAACTGTTTTTGATAACTTTTAGGGGTTTCAATTTTTTGATGGCTATCAAGGTATTAGATAGAAGATTCAATTTTAGCCCATCCTCATAATACGCATCGAACACACTCGATATCGGCGGATGGGCTTCTTCAGTATTCTTCATTTTCTCCTTGCAGCCTTGCAGGCCCATAATGCCAAAAGCAATCAGAAAGCATTTTTTCATTTTCAAAAAAATTAGGTAAGATAGTATTATAGATATTTTTTCAGGCGATCCTTTTTATAGCTAGGAACCGATTCATTTTCCATCACCAATCCTAAAATTGTAGGATCCTTTTTTGAAGCATTTAAAAAATCGAAGAATTGTTTTGTAGTCAGGGTGTTTTTTGACTGCGACACCAACTTGAATTCATCCCCTGTGGCCACAAGTCCTTCTTCGAGAATACGGACATAGGTGCCAGGATGGCCGCGTTCAATGTATTGTTGTATAATCTCCTGGTTACCAAAACGGATACCCAGTTTATAACACGGCTCACGGGGTTGTGACACTTGTACCAAGGCGGTCCCAATTTTGTAGATGTCCCCGATACGCATTTGTGCATCATCCAAACCTGCCACGGTCAAATTTTCTCCGAACATGCCCCAATTCCATTGTAATTCAGGATATCGTACCTTCCAATAGGGATATTCCTCCTTAGAAAACAGATAACAGGCCTTATCGATCCCGCCATGGTTGATTCGGTTGCAAATGGTGTCATTGCTCACATCAAACTTGCCCAAAAATAAGGGTCGGTCAACGGGATATTTAAAAATTCCAGTTTTTTCTTCCTTCCCGTTCCACTGAAAGGTTGTTGGGTTCCCGATATTCGTTGCAATGATTTTCACTCCCTAAAGATAGGAAAGCGGATCTTATTTACAGCAAGAAAACTAACGCCATCCGGATATTTAGAAATTAACAACTGCGTGGGGATTACTATTCGATATATGGGTTATTCGATTTAAGACTGAAGGCATGGGTCAAGTATTTTTTGAAAGTTTGTTGTTTAAATTCGGTCATATGAAAAAAGAGGATGTCTCCCCCTTTATTTTCCAAATCGCAAATGGCACTATTTTCGACATATTTCATAAAAGCCGAATCGCCTTTTTCAAAACGCATTAGGTTGATTTTCCCATCGGCATAGCGAGAAATCGCCAGCCCGCTTGTTAACGCTACCCAACTATAGTCAAATTTTATTTCCCGAAATGGAAGTCTTTCATTCGGTAAAAGTACCACTTCCCAAATACGTACATTTTCGTTTTCGTATAATAAGTCGTGGCCCAGGTCGGTACTTAAATTTTCATCCTTCACTTCTTTTATAGTTGAAGGATTCCAGGTCTCAAAATTACCTGTGGCGTTAATCTCTAGAATATTCATTTGCAATTTTTTGTTTTTCTTTGAATAAATGCATTAGTATAAAAAAATGGGGGAACTTTTTATTTTTATAACCAGTAAGCAATTTTCAAATTGTAAGGAATTGACGCCTCACGTATCTTTGTACTGCAGGATGATAAATTCTACCTTGGAGTTTTAATTATACCAAAGGTTCGATTTTTAAACGTAAATATCCGATTGTAGTATTTGGGAAAGAGTTCTGATTTCCGAATTTAGAACCAATTTGCCTTATATGGCGGCTTATTTGGCCGAAATCAGGAATCAGTACACGAAATAAATATACCTTTTCAGGAATCGAAACCAGAATGAATCCTTTTTTTCAGGGCTATTGCTCCCTAAATTTTACGAGTAGGTTGGCTAAGCGACCAATTTTTCCTTGAATTTCGTAGGGGTGGTTCCGGTTTCTTTTTTGAAGGCCGAATAAAAGGCACTTTTACTTTTAAAACCGACCTCGCTGCAAATGCCCTCCATGCTCAGGAAGTTATGCTCATTATTTCTTATTAATACTTCTGCTTTTTTTATACGGTACTGGTTCACGTAGGAGTTGAAATTCTGCTTTTTTATGGTATTGATGGCAGTGGATACCAACTTAGGATGTACTTTTAAACCTTCGGCAAGCTCTACAATGGTCAGTTCTGGATTTGTGAAACATTCGGTAGCGATCATATATTTCCCTATAGTGTGCATGAGGTCTTCAAGTCTTTCCGGTATTATGGTCGTTCCATGATTCTGGCTGATTGAATTGTTTTGGGAGTTGTTTTGGTCCCAATTTTTTGTCAGTAAAGCACGCACATTCCGCTGCACGATACCAAAATAGGACACCCAATAAATGGCAACGAGATCCATAAAGGAAAAGATAATTTTATTTCTAACAATATCATTTAAGTTGGAAAGGAAGCCATAAGCTAGAATATGGGTAATCATTGAGGTCGTTAAAAGATAGATCAGAAAAATGCGTGCCCATTGCAATTCTTTGAAACTAATATATGAATATGTATTCTTAACTTCTATTTTATGTCTATATAGCAACCATAGATTCCAAATGCCTATGATCCAAGAATAGTAATTCCCAAGAATCCAAAAAATTAATTTATGCCATTCGCTCTTGTCAATTGCTTGTTTTGTCTCGAAGGGAAGAAAAAAAATAATTATTTGTGCCAAAAATGAGGCAATTCCGGGATAGAGTATCCAATATTTGGTCTTGTTATTGGCGAATATGGAGACTTGTTGGCAGTAGAGGAAGAATAAGGGAAAAAGTAACCATGAAAAATTGAATGGTAAAAGAAATGACTTAGAATTAATAACTGAAATTTCAGGATTTGTTGAAATCCAAGTTCCTAATTCCAGTGAGTAGAATAATAAAAAAAGCCCTAGAAAAAAAGTACTCCTATATTTACGTCGGTTCATTATGAGCAACACAGCAGCCAAAGTTACCCCCTGTACAAAGCCGATCGCATCTAAAAGGATTTGAAAGTTAAAGTTAATATTCATATTCTAATCCGTAGCAAATCCAAGATAGTATATTTTAATAATATATTTTTTGATGTTTTTGTCTAAATAATGACTAAATAAAGCCTTTTTGTGATTTTTTATTGACTAGCAGCATAAAAAAAACCCGGACAACTGTCCCGGTTTCAATTTAAACCCTAAAAAGTAGCCTTCTAGGCTTCCTTGTCCAAACTTTTGGTTATAAAAAAACTTATTAACAAACCCGTTCCTGACAAGAGAAAAATGGTCCCCGGTATGGCGTAGAATGAATCATCCGCCAAATTTTGTCGTAGGATCCTACCTATACCAATCCCCACTCCTATGCCCATTAATAATAGGGCCAAATTGAGAATGGGAATTTTCCAAAAACGACCATCTAATGCTTCGCATTTTTGGCCCTTTTTATATCGATTCAAATAGTGCAGTTAAAACATCATTTTGACAAGCGATTTAAACTCCACTAAGCCCCTTTGATTAACTTTGCTACATTCTTGAAAGATCACTGGGCGTTTTTACGAAAATGGCATTTTGGCCCCGTATTGCGATGGGTTCCTTAATAAATTCCGGATTTTTCCGAAGGACTTTAATCCAATCCTCGTCCGAGAATTTGGCACTTCCATAGAGTTCCTCATATTGGGGATGTTCCCGATTTACCAAACCTTCAATAGATACTTTCAAAAGGCCCGCGAGGTCTTCTAACTGTGTCCCGGTAATCGGGTTTTTGAGGATATCAACGTCGCGCACCGGCAGGCCTTCTCCTTTGGCATACCCTAAGGTTTTCGAGGCCGATGGGGAATTTGGATTGTAGAATAATACAATTTCCCAATCTGAGGTCGCTATTTCTGGCATATATTAAATTTAGAGTGTTAAGATAATCGATTT
Organism: Maribacter sp.; assembly: GCA_022865355.1. GTDB lineage: Bacteria > Bacteroidota > Bacteroidia > Flavobacteriales > Flavobacteriaceae > JALHST01. The sequence continues at coordinate 4,072 of JALHST010000130.1, forward strand.
TGATAATTATTTTAATATCGAAAGGGTTAAATGGGTCTTAAATTTAGCATCCTTTCCGGGGGGACATACCAGTAAATATTAAAACTAATCTTTTTTATTCCTATTTTTAGGCTTGATGGCTGTATTTACCTTTCTCCTGTTTACCTGCTTTGTGGCATTTTTTGCTACTTGGAAACTTCGCCGTGACAAACTCGACACGAGTGATGGCTATTTTTTAGGAGGTAGATCGCTTACGGGAATTATTATTGCCGGTTCATTACTTCTGACCAATATTTCAACCGAACACTTGGTGGGCATGAATGGTTCTGCCTATCGAAATGGCGCGATCATAGTCGCTTGGGAAGTTACTTCTGCACTCGCCCTTGTAGTCGGGGCATTATATTTTGCCCCGCGCTATCTTAAGATGGGACTTACCACGATACCCGAGTTTTTGGAAAAACGATATGATGGCTTGACGCGAACCCTGGTTGCACTTCTCTTGATAATTTCTTTTGTGGCGACCTTACTACCTATTGTGCTCTATACCGGGGCACTGAACATTGAGGCCATATTCGAGATTTCAGATTTGCTTCATGTTAGTCAACGCGAAGGAATTTGGATTACCATTTTAATAGTTGGCGGCATCGGGGCCGTGTACGCCATTTTCGGCGGTCTGAAGATGGTGGCTTATACCGATACCATTAATGGTTTTGGTCTACTGGTCGCTGGATTATTGGTGCCGATTTTAGCCCTGCTGAGCATTGGGGATGGTAATATGCTCGAGGGCCTGATAAAAGTCTTTGAAGCCGATCCCCAAAAATTTAATGTGGTCAGCAGGGAATCAGGCATCGGAATCGGGTCACGCACCGCCATCTTGCCGTTCGAAGTTATTTTTACCGGATTGATGGTCAATCAGTTATATTTTTGGACGATGCATCAATCCATCATTCAACGCGTGTTAGGCGCGGTGAATTTGAAAGAGGCCCAAAAAGGACTTCTGTACACCGGGCTCTTGAAAATTTTGGTACCCTTGATCATTGTTTTACCAGGTTTAATCGGCTTTTACTATTTCGGTGAAAGTCTGTACGACAATCCCGATAGCGTCTATCCGTCTTTGGTAAAAAAGGTCTTGCCCTTATGGTTAACCGGTTTTTTTGTTGCGGTAATGATGGGTGCCATCTTGAGTACTTTTAATAGTGCGCTGAACAGCGCGGCGACTGTCTTCAGCTTGGATATTTTTAAAAAGTACCTCCAAAAGAATGCGCCTGAGAAAAAGTTGGTAATGATCGGGAAATGGACCTCGGCATTATTGGCGGTGTTCGCCATTGGTATCGCCCCCTATGTGGCCAATGCCCCCGAAGGTCTATACCAATTATTGCAGCAGCTCAACGGCATCTTTTTTATTCCTATTGCCAGTGTAATTATTGCAGGATTTCTATTTCCCAAGGTATCCTCGACCGGGGCCAAAATCGGACTCTTATTCGGACTTTTATTTTATGTGATCATGTATTATGTCATTCAGGTCAATCTGCATTTTGTGCACATCTGGGGCATTGAGTTTGTTTTGAATATTCTGGTAATGCATTTGGTCTCGATATGGTCTCCAAAAGAGTCAAGGTTTGTAATGCAGGATGCCGGTATTCTCGATTTGAAACCATGGCGGTACGCCAAGGCCTTCAGTATATTTTTAATAGTATTTACCATTATTTTGTACCTTGTATTGGGAAATGTATAATCGGCCATTTGCCATATCTTTGACGTAGGAGCAGGATGGTAGGCGCTATATTTTGATCTTGAACTCACATTTGAATTTGCACTTGAACTGATTGTCATGGAAGAAAAAACATTTAGAAACTACGAAGCCCCCGATGTATCGGTCGCCGTAAAGGAACATTATCTCAAAATGCGAAAGCACCAAACGTTTGATTATGTTCGGCGGATGCATAAAAAGTACCTTACTTTTGATAAGCCCCTGCCACTATGGGAAGCTATGGGCCATTTAAATAGTCTTATCGATGTCAGTGACCCGGATCTAGATCTCCCCAATGTACAGCACTTAATTCAAAGCGCCGAAGCCATCCGAGCCGATGGGCGGCCTGATTGGATGCAATTGACCGGCCTCATACACGATTTGGGGAAGGTGATGTTTTTATGGGGCAGTGATGAGGATGGTACCAGTCAAGCCGAACAATGGGGTATGGTCGGTGATGTTTTTGTGGTGGGCTGTGCCCTACCGGATAGCTGTGTTTATCCTGAATTCAATAAACTAAATCCCGATATGGCAGATGCACGGTACAATACGAAGACGGGAATCTACAAGCAAGCATGCGGGCTCGACCATTTGAACCTGGCTTGGGGGCACGATGAATATCTTTATCAGGTTTTATCGAATCATAAGGAGAATACCTTGCCCGAAGCGGCGATGGTGATGATCCGGTATCATTCATTTTACCCATGGCATACCGGTGGCAGTTATTCAGAATTACTCAACGGGAAAGATCAACAATATATAAAATGGATTCGGGATTTCAACAAATATGATTTGTATACCAAGAGTCAAAAAATATATGATCTCGAAGAGGTTCGTGACTACTACCAACCTATTGCAGAGAAGTATCTAGGGAATGGTGCTATTTATTGGTAAGATCGTAGGAATGACTTTGAGGGTGATTAACTAATCACAAGCGCAATATTTTTCACTATTCGATTTTGCAAAGCATTCTTTTCCTTCCAGAAATGCGAAGTACGAAAGCGTTAAGGTGCCGATAATGTCGATATAAGGTATGTTAACCCATTCATAAATCACGCTACTTATAAGCAAAATTAGCGACATATAAACGCAGACCATGGTACAACTGGCGTCTGCCAAAATTGGATCGGAATGCAATTTTTTACCAACATGTTTTTTCCACGACACTAAATTTAACATCACAAATATCGAAACGGCCGAAATCACAACGCCATAGAAAGTGGTTATCGGCTGATGCTGGTTCCACATAGTGTAAAAACTAGTGACCACCAAACCAAGGACCAATGTATAAAACGAAAAGCCCGTAATTCGCAACGCCCTCCGTTCAAATTCGTCCCTATTGCTCGTGGGTCTCCTTTGAATACGAAGAATCATATGGGCAATCCCCAGCCCTGAAATGACTTCGATAAAACTATCCGAACCAAATCCGAACAACGTCAAATTCTCATCTTGAAATCCGAAATACGTTGAAATAAGGCCTTCCGCTGCGTTGTAGACTATCGTAAATATAGCAAGTCCGAATGCGATTTTATAGGCTCTATTATGCTCCGACAGCGATAAGGTGGGCGTTCGCATTGCAATTTGTAATTAAATATATTTCTATTTGAACATGGTCTTGGAATACGCTTTATTCAATTTTTTTGTGAAGTGCCGCATATCAAAGTTAAGCGATTTTTAGATGCATTGAACACGAACAAAAA
>JALHST010000131.1 GCA_022865355.1 Maribacter sp.
GATTTTTTGTCCCCTTGCCATTTGGTAATGACGGTATTACCAATATTCGCTTTGGATTGCGCGGCATAGACACCAAATAGGATGGATATTCCGAAAAGAATAACAATAGGTTTCATTTTCAGCGGGAGATTATCAACCCTAAGATAACTAAAATTAGGCAAGATCAGGAAGCTTCGCCAAGAATAGCTGAAAGACCGTTTAGGCGGCCAATCAAATTATCATTATAAACCTAATACCTAAAAGTACCATTGGGTCAAACACTTTTGAAAGGAATGCCAACGAAGGGTACTAACTGTGCATACTATCCGCCAAACTCCTCGGGTTTAATAATGTTCCATACCTTTATTTTGTCGTTTTTGCTAAGCCCAGATTTGACCTCCACATAGATACCATCACTTATGCCCAATTCAATATCTTTTCGTTTAAACTGTTGATTCCCGTTTTCAATTTCTACATAGGGTTTTTTGGTCTTGCCATCGAACTGGACCAATGCCTCCTTCACCGCCAGAACGCTATCGGCACGGCCTAGGATAATCGAGGCGTTCGCGCTTAATCCAGCCCTGATAAAAGTGGTATCATGCTTTTGCAGGGTTCCTTTGATCTCAAACTGTATGGCCCCATTTTCGGCATTTCCCTTTGGTGCAATATAGTCCAATACGGCATCAAAGACTTTATTCTCAATGGCTCCGACGGTTATTTCCAATGGCAGGTTTTCTTTTATTTTCCCGACTTCCGATTCATCTACCTTGCCTTCAAAGATCATTTTGTTGACATCGGCAATGGCAGCGATGGTCGTACCTTCGTTGAAGTTATTACTCTCAATGACCTGGTTCCCCACTTCAACGGGCACTTCCAAAATCATACCGCTCACCGTCGCCCGAATTTGTGTATTGGCCGAATTGCCATATCCTGAGGTAGTTCCTGTTTTGACGATATCATATCTTTTATTGGCCGCGGCATACGCCTGCTTCGCTTGGTCAAAGGTAAGCTGGGCCCTTTCAAGGTCGACCTTCGAGACCACGCCTTTATCGAAAAGGCTCTTTTGACGATCTAAATTCCTTTTTTGATCTTCCAAGGCAATTTTGGCCCCATCAATGGTGTTCTTAGCCTCGTTGAGAGCGTTCAGGTTGGGAACTACTTTTATACGGGCCAAGAGATCCCCAGCCTTAACAAAATCGCCGCCTTCTACAAAAATCTCCTCAATGACCCCTGAAATATTCGGTTTGATAAGTACTTCCTCCAAGGGTAAAATGCTGCCCGTAGCGACCGTCTTCTTTACAATCGTCTGGGTCGATGGAGACTCTGTTTCATAAACGATCGGGTCCTCCACATTTTTTTGATATAGGTAATACATGGCACCCCCAAAGGCCAGTACGATGGTCAATAAAATGAAGATAGTTACTTTTTTTTTCATGTTTTGGTCTTTTACTATAATCGATGTTTCTAGTTGTTTTAATGATTCGTATTGTATCGATATTGTTTAAAATTTTGCAGCACCCATATAGGTTCCTCGGCAATTCAAAATCATTCGGTTCGCAAGGCCTCAATGGGCCGCACTTTTATGGCACTGTTCGCTGGGATAAAACCCGCGAATAATCCTGAAACTATCAAAATCAACAGGGCTATTGTCACGACACCCAGATTTACATTGGGGTTGATGAACATCATTACCGGACCACTGACCTGCAAAAGATAATTGATGCCATAAATGACCAAAGCGCCCATCACGATGCCGGTCATACCCGAAATGATGGTCAGAAAAATCGATTCCATCAAAATTTGTTTTTTAATAGACCACGGACTCTCACCAAGCGCCCGGCGAATGCCAATTTCCTTCGTGCGCTCCTTCACCACGATCAACATGATATTGCTTACTCCGATGATGCCCGATAACAAAACGAGTATCCCAACAAAATAGGCGATAAGCTCAAGTGCCCCAAAAAGGCTTACCACGCGTTGAAACTGCTCGTTCAGGTCGAAGTGGCCGACCGCCCGTTGATCATCAGGGTGAATTCGGTGGTTTTCCTTGACAATATTGAAAATCTGTTGTTTAATTCGGGTAATAGGCACCTCATCAATGGCCGTAATAGCCATCCAGTCTACATTGTCCCCGCGATTAAAGGCCTGCGAAAAGGCAGTAAACGGAATGTATATTTCTTTTTGTGCATTTTCATTATCGCCACCGACATTCGACTTTTTATAAGTGCCGATCACCATAAAATTAACGTCATTGATCTTGATATAAGTCCCCATGCACTCTTCTCCCGGATCATAGAGGCTCGATTTGACATCGACCCCGATTACGGCCACTTTTCGTTTCTCATTGATGTCGGAGTGGTTTAAAAATCGTCCCGAAGTAATATTCATTGGATCTTGTTGTATGATCTCGGGATAATCGCCATACACGCTGAAGGGTCCGGTCTTCAAACCTCGTACTACATTATTCAGTCCTCTAAAATTGCCCAATCGGTTTCTAGGCGAAACAAAACGTAACCCGTCTACTTGCTCCCAAATATCGGCAACATCTCCGGTGTCATAACTGAATACCCTGTCTTTTGGCAGGCCTTTATAGGCCTTGGTCGCCTTCTGTGTCCACATAAACATGGTATTCGTGGCAATATCCCCAAAATCGGCCCGAATTCCGTTTTCAAGTCCTTTACCGGCCGCCAACAATATGATTAGGATAAGAATGCCCCAGAATACACCAAAGGCCGTGAGAATCGTCCTGAACCAGTTTGTGGTCAGCACTTGCAAAATTTCGTTCCAGCGGTCTTTGTTAAACATGTTGGTTGCTTGATCAATGTTAGCTCCTTGTTACTAGGTACTTGGTGCTTTTTTATTGGTATAAGGAATATTATTTCCCAGTTCCCAATTTATAACTTCTATTGCTTATTCTTCTTTCAATGCCTCGATAGGACGTATTTTGGCCGCACGCCAGGCTGGGAAAAATCCGGCCAATGTTCCTGCAAAAATGAGCAGAAATACCATGGCCAATGCGACCTTAAAGTCGATTGATGGGTTGACCACATAATCTACCTTCACATTCGGACCTACCAGTTCGAGTAGTCCCATACTAAATATAAGTCCGCCAAAACCCGATACTGCCGTCACAAACACAGCTTCGTGAAGGATCATTCCCACGATTGACCAAGGTTTCGCACCAAGGGCCTTTCGGATTCCGATTTCACGGGTTCTTTCCTTCACGATAATGAGCATGATATTGCTGACCCCAACAATACCGGCAATGATCGTGCAGACCCCAACAAACCAGAAGAAAAACTTTATACCTCCGATAAGGTTCATAAAACGTTGAACATTCTCTAAGGTATTAAAGGTATTGATGGCACTTTCGTCATCGGGGGCCACGGTATGTGCTTGACGAAGATAGGATTTCATCTCTTCTGTAAATCGTACCGATTCTTTCAAAGTCTGCTCAAAGGTCGCTGCTGGCTTAAGGGTAAAGAACATCATATTCAAACTATCGCCCCCATTGAATACGCGCTGCGCCGTACTTAAAGGAATATAGATACGATCTTCCTCCCGATCACCCCCCTTGTCGCCATAGACCCCGACGATTTGAAAGCTCAAATCGGCTATCTTCAATTCACGACCTACCGGATCCGCTTCATTGAGCAGGAGTTCTTTTAGGATTTTATTGCTGACTACCGCAACTTTTGAGACACTTTCGTGGTCTTTATAGTTTAAAAAACGCCCTTGTGAAATGAATTCGTTCTCTATGAACTGGTATTCGGGAGAAATTCCCTGAACAGAATACGCACCCGACTCTTTCTTATAATTTATACTGGCGTTAAAGACCCGAAAGTTTGGCGACTTAAATTCTAATTGGTCTTGATATTTATCTTCGAGATAAGCGTAGTTTTCATTGCGAAGACGTATCGGTCGGCCCGGATTCAATCCCTTATATTCCTTGGTAGTGACCTGGGTGTATACCCCGATTCGATTGCTGGCATCCTCCTCGAATTCTTGGGCGATGCCATTCTGCATGCCCTGTCCAAAACCCAATAAGATTACAAGGATAAAAATTCCTGAAGCAACGGAAAGACCCGTAAGAAAGGTGCGTAATTTGTTTTTACGGATGGTGTCAAATATCTCCTGCCATCTTTCGATGTCGAACATGGTAGCCTGTGTTGAATGATTAATACTCGAGTAAATACAGTATAGTCATAAGACTAACTGGATTGCATAATTGTTACAGTAAAACCTCTTAAAAAGTGTTAAAATACGGGTATCGGGCTATTGCTTGATTTTTCTGTAGACAAAATAAAATAAGCCACCAACAAGGATGTATGGTATGGCCATAAGATAAACAATGCCATTATTGATGCCCTCGGCCGTACTTGCATTTTCTCCACTCTCCAAGACCGCGCGGCACATGGCACACTGGGCTTCCCCCGCTTGGGGTAGCAAAAGTACCACGAATAGTATGAAGATATATTTTATGTGTTTCATTTTACTTCGGATATGTTCACCACAATGGACGAACCTATTACGTGTTGCCTCAACTTGGATAATAGGGTGAAATCATCAAATAAACCACTACGCCGGTCGTAGCCACATAGAACCAAATTGGAAATGTAATTCTTGCCAGTTTCCTGTGGGCTTCGAATTTTCCCAAATAGGCCCTGGCATAGGTCTTTAAAACTAAGGGGATAATGACGATCGACAAAGCGATGTGTGAAAACAATATGACATAATAAAAATATCTGATGGAACCCTCCCCCCCGTATACCGTTGATTCTGAAGTAATGTGATAGGCAATATACATCACTAAAAACAAGAGGGAAAGAGCGATGCAGGTCGTCATTAAATTTTGATGTAATTTTCGTTTGCTGGTTTTTATGGCCCATAGTGCCATGAGCAAAAGTAGGGCCGTCAGGCCATTGATGCTGGCATAAATAGGTGGTAGAAACCCTAATCTTTCCACATTGGGGATCTTAACATTAAAGAGTATGGCCACCGTTACCGGTACTATGATCGAAATTGCTGTAATCAGTCGATTGAATTTTTTTTCCTTCAGGGTCACTCCGTCCATATTATTCCTGCAATAATTTTTTAATGTCCTCTTTTAATTCGCTTACTTGTTCGCGTTCCCCGAGATCGTTTTCTCCCTGTGCTTCGGTAATGGTACCTCTATAGTATACGATGGGATTGCCAAAATCATCAACACGGGATCGCACGTACCCGTTTTTATCTACCAAGGCAAATAATCCGGAATGTTCAAAACCCCCTGGGACCTCGGGTGCCTGGGCGGCATATATATTAAAGCCAGAGTTCGCCAGCTCAAAAATTTTCTCCGAATCGCCGGTCATTAGATGCCAATCGATATCAGTGATGCCGTGTTCCTCGGCATATTTCTTTAAAACCGAAGGGGTATCATAGTCTGGGGTAATTGAAAAAGAAGCAATACCGAAATCGCCCCGTTGGCCGAATTCATTTTGCACAGATACCAAATTATTGGTCATTAGAGGACATATGGAAGGGCAGGAGGTGAAGAAAAATTCAACTACAAATACTTTCCCCTTGTAATCTTTATCAGTAATCAAAAGGCTGTCCTGGTCAATGAAGGCGAAAGAGGGCACTTTTTTCTTCTCCCCATTTAATAGCACGTACGCCAGCCCTTGGTTATTGTTTTTTAAGCTCATGCGGTCATTTTGTACTACGGTACCGTTCTGCAGTCTTTGTACGATCCTGGGAATAAAAATAATCCCAAAAATTAGAACTATCAATGAGACCCAAATATAGGAATACTTGTTCCTCATACTTTCGTTTTAAGTTTTGAATTGTTTCTTTTTAAAGCCAAACGATATTCGGCCAATATGATTTTTACATCATCTATCATCTTATTATGCAGATCTGCCACCGAGTTGGTATTGAAACCATATTTAGTGCCTTCATCCTCGTCATCGGTCCTTCCGCGCAGCCCCCGGTCCTTATCTATTAAAAAAACATAGGAAGTAGCAAGATTTTCATCAAGGGCAAGGTCGGTTCCTAAGGATTTAAATAAATCCCGGATCCGATTCTCCGGCAGGAAAACAAAATGCCATTTATCAATGGTCGACAAAGACCCTAACTCCTTTTTCAGGGCCTCAACCGCTTCTTCGGTTCCTTCGGGCACCACCATGATGAACTGAAAATCATCAAAACCTTGAAAGCGTTTGTATATTTTTTCATTGAGGTTGAAGGCATTCCCTTTTTTTTGCGCCACCGCCTTCCCTAAAAATCCCAAAACCGTTATCCTGTCATTGAAGGTTACCGAAGAATCGTTTACAGGTATGGCATTTATTTTTTGGGTCAGAACCGGAAGTTTGCCAAAATTAGTAACTCCCGAAGCGAAGAACAGATAGGCTACGATAGGCAGAACAAATAAAACGACCAATACAAAAACTTTCTTCATGGGTTTGGTTTATGCCGAATCCTTGGCATAGGCAAAAATAAAAAAGACGGTACTTTTACCGTCTTATATTGCTGTTAATTTTAAGTGATTTGTTGCTGCTAGAAATTCCATTTTACAAAACCAAACTTAAAGACATTGTAAA
>JALHST010000132.1 GCA_022865355.1 Maribacter sp.
TACTTTTGGAGTATGACCTAGATGGTGTTTGGATGGATTACGTGCATTGGCATGCCCAGTTTGAAGAACCTGAGCCCATCTTGCCTGAAACGTGTTTTTGTGATCATTGTCTTGATGATTTTTCAAAAGATTCCGGGATTGAAATACCTGACGGAACCATCCCAAAGAAGGCACTATGGATACTGAATAACCATGATAAATCATGGCGGAACTGGCGATGCAAGGTGATTTATGATTGGACCTATGAAATTAAAAGCATCATCAGGGAAATCAGACCAGAGGCGCTCCTTGGACTTTATCATTGTCCATGGAATGATCAGGAATTTAATGGCGCCAGACGTCGCATTCTGGGACTTGACTATGATCTATTAAAAGAAACTGTCGATGTATTTTCTCCTATGGTATACCATGCGAGAATGGGAAGAGAGCCCGATTGGGTCAAAGAGAATATACTCTGGTTTAGCAATCGACTAGATATCAGAAAGGATTCTTATCCAAAAGTATGGCCTATCGTTCAAGCATATGATGATCCAGGGATCATTTCCAATGAGGAATTTGAAACTGTACTGAAGGGTGGCCTGGCAGGGAAATCCAGTGGAGTGATGATGTTTACAACTTATGCTGTAGCTGAAGATGAAGGTAAAACAGAAGTGATGAAAAATGTGTATACCAAACCAATGGGAAAATCTGCTAACTAAATTATACAAGTTTTTATCCAAACTAGAAATTAATTTACATCATCATTTTATTGGTGAAATAATAATGACCGATTGAAAAAATTCTTTTAGAAAATAAATGTATAAGCGTCTACCATAATACACATTCTGACGCGATACAAAATTTCATTTTTGCGGTTGAGAAGATTACAGACAACATAGCACGAAATGGATGAAATGAGTGTATGCACATAACAAAGCATAAAAAACATAAGGTATACAAGGTTCCCATAGAGTATTATGCTCTCAAAAAACTTTCAGCACGACCGACAGAAAAGTAGCTCTGAAAACCAGACGTTTTTTATGCGAGACCGTTGTGCGTAATTAAAGAAGCATCAATGAATTGAACACGATACCAACATTCGAACAATTCTATCTCAAAATCAAGGGAAATAGATGGTATTGGTTATTTTCAATCTTTTGTCGATTGGCATTAGCCTATGCTTTTATCGTTGCGGGCATGGTGAAAATTGTAGGTGAAAGGTTCGCTAGCGGATTATCAGACATTCATCCAATGGGAGCTTATCTGGAAGCATTACATCACACTGGTTATTATTACACATTCATTGGAATTGCCCAGGTGGTTGCAGCTGTTTTGTTGCTAATACCTAGAACTGTGACTTTAGGAGCATTACTATACTTTCCAATTATTGTAAATATTTGGTTGCTCTCATATGCAGTTCGTTTTGAAGGTTCTATTGTGACGTCACCTTTAATGGTTCTTGCCAATTTATATCTCCTTGTTTGGAATTATGATAGGTTAAGATACATTTTACCATTTAGACAGTTCTCAGACCTTGGAATAATACGGAAACCAGCGAAATACAGTACAAAATTTCCATTTCTGTTTTTCATAGGAGTAGTTATTACCATGGTGCTAATTATTGTATTTGCTCGTTTTGGATATGATGCGATGCCCAGGAATTCATCAGCAGATTGTAAAAAGCAATTTGAGAATACTAAAAATGAAGCTGCCGGATTTGAATTTTGTGAATGCATTCATAATGCCGGACAACCTTTAAATGAATGTTTGAAGGAATTTGAAAATTCAAAAGATTAAATAAAAAAACTACGCACAACACTGTATATAGCAAATAGGGCGTTCGGTGGTATACGAAAGCAAAGTACTATTTACCAACACCGCCAAATCGTTGATTTGGCTTTTAAGAATGAAAAATAAAATACAACATTTTGGCTCAGTGCAAACCCGAAAGTTTACAGCTTTCTACCGCCCTACTTGCCATATACTAAACCGTTGTGGTGAATTTTGACCCGTCCTGAAATATGTATACAAAAAATCAAATGTATATGTATAAAAACGATGGATATGTGAGACGTTATAGCGAGAGCTTTAAACTCAAGGTACTGGCAGAACTTGCCAAAGGGAACCACTCCAAAAGACAAATTGCCTTAACTTACGGGGTACAATCCAGTACCATCAACGAATGGATCAGGAAGTATGACCGTAAAGACCTAATGAACACCCGTGTAACCGTGCAGACAGATGACGAAATAAGCCGTATAAAGGCACTTCAGAAAGAGCTGAAACAACTCAAGGACCTCCTTATCAAAAAGGACCTGGAAAAACTTGTTATGGAAAGCTATCTTGAAGTCGCCGCCGAGAACCTGGGATACAAGGATGTAGAGGAACTAAAAAAAAACTTAAGCATCGAGCCCTGATGAAATCGGCACCGAAGAACAGAAAGGACAGGCAGTTCAATATCGGGACAATCTGTGATGCCTTCTCCTTAAAAAGGGATGCCTATTACAAGTTCCATAAACGTTATCTGGCCGAAAAAGAGGTAGAACAGGCGGTCGTCGGACTTGTACGCCAAAGCAGGAAGGTACTGCCAAGGGAAGGTACCAGGAAACTATTGAAGTCCCTCCATGACGACTTTCAAGAGCAGCGCCTGAAAATCGGCAGGGACCGGCTCTTCCGTATCCTCAGGGAGAACGGACTATTGGTCGCAAGGAAGAAATATTCCTCCAGGACGACCAATTCGTATCACAGGTTCTATAAGTACGACAATATCATTAAAGACCTGAAGATCGACAGGCCCGATCAGGTATGGGCCTCGGACATCACCTATATCAGGACCCTGAGCGGATTCTGTTATCTGGCGCTCATTACCGATATGTATTCACGCAAGATAGTCGGATACGACCTGAGCGACAGCCTGGAGCTCAATGGATGCCTCAGGGCGCTCCAAAAGGCCATATACCAGGCCAAGGCCACCAAAGGACTCATACACCATTCCGACAGGGGGATACAGTATTGTAGCGACCAATACACACAGGTCCTCAAAGGAAAGAAGATGCGGATCAGCATGACCGAGGAAAACCATTGCTACGAAAATGCCATGGCAGAAAGGGTAAACGGAATACTCAAAGATGAATTCTATCTCGACCAGACCTTTGCCACCGTGGTCCACGCCAAAAAAGCGACCAAAAATGCGATCAAATTGTACAACAACAAACGATTACATTTATCTTTAGATTACAGAACACCTAATTACGTGCACCATAATGCCGCTTAAAACTGAATATTAATTTGTAGCCGTATTTTAGGACGTGACATTGGATAGGGCGAGCACTAACCTGACCTGACTGAAAAGAATCGCATCTTAAACTGAAAGAAAATGAAAATCTTATGAAAACAATTTTTGTAACAGGTGCGACTGGAAATCAAGGAGGGGCAGTTGCAGCCAGCTTAATTGTGAATGGCTTTAAGGTTAAATTGCTGACCAGAAAACCTGAATCAGTTAAAGCACAAAATTTACAGCAACAAAATGCTGAATTAGTGAAGGGCGACCTGAACGATTTAAATACCTTCCGAAATCATCTCAAGGATGTTGATGGTATATTTAGCGTTCAAACATTTGAAAATGGGGTTGACAAGGAAATTAAACAAGGAATGGATTTGGCAAATCTTGCAAAAGAATATAGAGTAAATCATTTATTATACTCTTCTGTGGCAGGTGCAGACTTGAATACAGGGATACCACATTTCGAAAGTAAATACAAAATTGAGAATCATATCAAAAAACTTGGTTTATCCTTTACTATCATAAGGGGTAATTCTCTTTTTGAAAACTTTTTAATTCCGGAAGTGAAAAGCAGGATACAAAAAGGCAAATTGGCTTCTCCAATAAATAAAAATAAGACACAACAGTTTATAAGTGCAGTTGACATCGGAAAAATAAGTGCAGATATTTTTCTAAACAAAGACAGATATGTGGGAAAGACCATTACAATTGGCTCAGAAGAAATGGATATGCAGCAAGTAGCAAAAACTTTTTCGGAAGTGTTGGGTAAAGAAATTAGTTATCAAAAATTTCCCATGCTTATTGCAAGATTTGTGATGGGGAAAGACCTCTATAAAATGTTTAAATGGATTAATGAAAACGATGCGATTTTTATGAAAGACTTAGAATTATTTAAAAAAGAAAACCCTGAACTCACAAGTCTTGCAGAGTGGATAGAAATAAATTTTAAAAGCAATTAAATCAAACCCAAATGCTAGAACTAATCCTTTTTGGAACCTTCCTTTTCCTCGCTGTCTTTAATGCAGGGAATATGACTACACTACAAATTCAGCATTATGGGATTTACCCCTTTGTAGGGAAGGAAACATTTAGTGAGTATATGCAAGCCAACAATAAATCAGCTCGTATTCCTTCTATTCTTCCTGCCATGCTGCTATTAATTTCAAATATTATAATGTTGTTTATTCGTCCACAATTCATTGCAGGATCCGAAGTCATTTTGTTTCTTGCATTAAATGTCGCTGCATTAATCTCAACATTCAAATGGCCAAGAAAACTGCAAGGACAAATGGCAATTACAGGTTATGATGAAAACAAAATAAAACTTTTACTTACTACAAATTGGATTCGGACAACATTGTTTTTATTACAGGGGATAATAGCCGTATCAATTACCATGCAAGCGCTAAAACCATAATGTATTTAGAGAAAAGTATAAAGCCGCTAACAATGGCTATTCGTCCATGCCAGCGATCCTCGCCCGCGGCAAATTCGCTACAAGCCAACGCACTGGCGAATTTGCTGGCACGTCAAGCATAGCCCGTCGTTGTAGCACATTAAAATTGAAATCATGAAGCGAAATTTATTTGTCTGTCTTGTAGTTCTATTGCTAACAGCATGTGCTACCGATCAATCTTATGACCTAGTAATTCAAGATGTTGGCATGTTCGATGGAGAAAAGGACTTAGGGATTGTGAACATTGCTATTAGCGCTGATACAATAGCCGCAATAAGCAAAAGAAAACTTTTATCTGATTCAGTGATAATTGCTACCGGAAAATATATTATCCCCGGATTGGTGAATAGCCATGTGCACATGTGGGAGTTAGAACAGCTAAAAGAATCGTATAGGGCAGGCGTCTTGGCAAATATGGGAATGCACGCAAGTAGCTATTCCCGGGACAGTTCGTTAAGAGCACATGGTAAAATGGCGGGATTTCCATTTTATTACTCTGCACATACTGCTGCTACTGTTCCGGGCGGACATCCTACCTGGATTACCCCGAATATTGAAACAATTAACGATTCCATTTCTGTTGAACAATTTGTCACCCATCGAATGAATGACGAAGCGGACTATATTAAAATTATTAAAGAATCATCGCCCTGGTTTGGGCAACCGAAAGGCCCTCCTTCTCTTCCCTATGATTCTATAAAAAAAATAATTGACGTTGCTCATTCCAACGGATTGAAAGCTGTTGTTCATATTGGGTCATTGGAAGAAATGACAACTATTTCAAAATTTAAACCTGATGGTTTTGTCCACATGTGGTATTCGTCCATCAACGCAGAATTAACAGAGGAAAAGTTAAAATTGATAAAAGAGTCTGGAGTATTTATAGTACCTACTGCCATGATAAACAAGCGCGCGCGCGAACTTGCTTATAAGGAAGGGCCCGATTTTGCATTATACGCCAAAGAAAATTACTTGACTTTCGAAGAAATCAAGGAAAGTATAAAACAAGTGCATAATGCTGGAATTTTCATTTTAGCAGGAACCGATAACGGAAATTTTGATTTGAATTGGGGAGATGATCTTATCGATGAACTTATTATATATAGTCAATCAGGAATGAATAACATCGAAGTGTTGAAAACCGCAACTGGAAATCCAGCTAAAGCCTGGGGTATTCCTGTTGGATTTCTTCAGGTTGGTAGGCAAGCGAACATGATACTTCTTAATGCCAATCCTCTTGAAAATCTTGAAAACCTTAGGGATATAAATACTGTTTGGAAAAATGGATTGTTAGAATAACGTGCTACAACAATGCGTATGTGCAATTTTAATTTGATTAATGATTTTCAAAGGTAAATTTAAACTGTACATACACGAGCGTTGGCGATAATTAATAAAACACATTCACTAAAAAAACTGTTATGAAGAAATATTATTTAATTGGAATCCCCATTACCTTTCTTGTTATTTTTAATTTAGGTTATGTATTTCATGACTTACTTATGGGTACTTGGTTACATGAAAAAGAAGCCTTAATAAGCAGAGAGGAATATATTATTCCTGCTATTGCTTTAGCTTTCTTCCTATATTCATGCATACAAGCCTTTTTATTGCCTATTTTTTATTATTATACGAAAGCACATTATCAATGGAGTATCTATAAAACATCCATTATTTTTGGTGGTTTAATAGGGTTTTTATGGGACGCCTTGCAAGGCGGAATCATTGAATATGCTACGTTTAAAATGCCGTTAGAAGTAGTATTTGTGGATTCCTCATACCATACAATAGAAGGCATATTTGCGGCACTAATTTTAGCATTTTTTTACTCTAAATTTTACGAAAAAACAACTACATGAACTATACTATAAAATTAAAAGAAAAATTTTCTGTAAAGCCAGAAACACTATATAATGCATGGCTTGATAGTAAAACTCATAGTGCAATGACAGGTGGAAAAGCAGCTTGCAGTGATATGGTTAAAGGTAGATTTACTGCATGGGATGGCTACATATCAGGAACAAATGAAACACTTGTACCAAACAAAGAAATCGTTCAAACATGGAGAACAACAGAATTTAAAGAGACTGATAAAGATTCTAGATTAAGTATTTATATAGAAGAAATTGAAAATGGAAGTTTGTTAACATTAATTCATACTAACATTCCTGAAGGACAATCCGACTATGAAAATGGTTGGATTGAACATTATTTTAGCCCTATGAAAAAATATTTTGGCACTGAATAAACTATCGCCAACAAAGTATAAAAATAGTAGCGGGTTTAGTGCTAAACCGAAAGTAAGTAAACATAAATAAGGTCTGTGTTTAACCAAAATTTAGTGCGTTTTAATCCGCTAATATTCTTATACTGGACCGTTGTAGGTAATTTGAAATATGAACACAGGACCAATTATAGAGTACTTTTCAAAACTTTTACCTTTAGATAGTGAAGAAATAGAAGCTGTAAAGACAGCGTTTATAGAACGTAGAATTAAACGCAGACAATATATTCTTCAAGAAGGTGAAATCTGCAAGCTAAATACCTTTATTGTAGAAGGCTGTTTTAGAATGTATTTTGTAGATGAAAAGGGTAAGGAACATAATATACAATTCGCGGTAGAAGATTGGTGGATTGGTGATATTGGTAGTTTTCATTCAGA
>JALHST010000133.1 GCA_022865355.1 Maribacter sp.
AAAAGTATGGGCAACATACTAGCCAGAAGTTCATATTTGGTTGCTTTCATAACCAAGATCGATTGTCACTGGTGGCCCGGCCTCCCTGTGCGATATGCGATTCTTACACTATTTAGATTTTTTAAGGGCAGCATCGTTGGCTCTTTTATATATTGGCAGTTAGTTCTTTCTCGTACCTAAAAAAAGATCAGCCTATCCCAAGTTGATATACCCTGGCCGCTCGCCTTCTGTCGGGTATCAAGTTTTATTGATGAAGGCACGTTCAATTACTTGGGCCGTCTTCATATAACTCTGTGCCAACATGGCATCGGCATCCAGGGTCGCCCAATATTCCTTATTAAAAAGTTCTACCGATAGTCCGCCACGAAATCCTGCCCCGTAAAGCTTTGGGAGAATACGGTCAAAGGGGCAAATACCATCCCCGGGCAAGATCCTATCGGCATCGGTGAGCGATTCGCGCACGGGTGCGGCGGGAAAATCATTCATGTGGATGACCGGTAGGCGTTTACCATTGAGACAATCCAAGGTGTCATACCCACTGCCACCTCGGTATAAATGATAAAAGTCGAGCAACATAGCGGCTTCGGGATGGCCCGTTTCAAGTACGATTTTGGCACAATCCGATAATTTGCTCAAGGCACCCGTACCCCAAATTTCAAGAAGGGGAGTAACCGAAGTTTCGATTTGCAATTCAAGAATGTCGCGATACCGCTGGGTATAGGCATCGAATTTAGAACAATCCAATGTTTTTATTCCCATAACGGGAGCGGCTATAAAACGTCCGCCCAATTCACGGGTAATGCGCATTTCATTGTGCATCTGTTCGAGCGCTTTCTTTCGTACCTCCTCGTCGTCACTGCACCAAGGGGCGAAACCGATTATGTTTTCAAGGACCAAGTTACCCGCTTCTAATTTCTCTTTTAAGGAGGTCGTCGTACCCCCGTTTTCTAAAAAGGACATGATGTCGCGCATCCACAATTCGATACCATCAAAACCGGCTGCGGCCACCTTGTCAATTTGTTGATCGACACCTAGATTATAAGCCGATATCGTTGAAGTGTTCAAACTTATTCGAAAGGGCAGCTTTGCCCCTGCTGGGGTTTTTTGACCTGCGCTGTAAATTGGGGTCGTGTCAAAGGCCAGTCCGCCCAAAGCTGCGAAGGAACCTAAAAGACCTGTACCAATCGCTTTTCTTCTTGAAATTTTGTCTTTGCCCATCGCTTATAAAATTAATCCCGTAGGGGATGGTTTGTGATACATTACCATTCGCTAAATATAAGTAAGAATTCACAAAAATTTTAAGGATGTTCCCGATTCCTAAAGCTGACAAATTAGGAAAATGGGCGGGGGATGTCTCTAAACGAGGAATTCATCGATTATTTCAAGTTCCCTCAAGCCTATGGTTCTTTGATTTAATAAGTCAGATTGTTCCAATGGATATACCTGCCATTTTGGAAACTTATCAGGGCTTCGTATCTTAGTCAAAATATGAAAATGGCCATTTCCGAAAAATTAATAAATGCATTTCAGGGCTTTGATGCGGCCAATGGACAAGATCCCAATATAGAGGCTTATTTAGGGAAAACCTATCCGAAGGAACACTTGTATGCCCTGAGGATGACCGAAAAGTTACATGATTTTTCACCGAATGCCTCTGAAGCTTTGCAACTTGCAGTGCGTTGTCAACATATTTGCCGATGGCATATTCCAAGGGAATCGTATGAAATGAATCGAGCGGGTTATTTAAAATGGCGACAAGATTTAAAAAAGTATCACGTAAAAAAGGCGACCGAAATTTTAGAACAAACGGGGTATCCACAAACCATGATCGATTCGGTGGCATTTTTGTTGGAAAAGAAACTTTTAAAGAAAAATGAGGAGACACAAACCTTGGAAGATGTAATATGTCTCGTATTTTTGGAGTATTATTTGGAGCCCTTCGCCTTGAAACATCCTGCGGATAAAACAATCGAGATTCTTCAAAAGACGTGGCATAAAATGTCTAAAAAAGGTCACGAGGCGGCTTTGCAATTGCCGCTTTCAAAGAATTCAAAGTCATTGTTGACCCAGGCAGTCGATGGTTGAATGCTTATTGCAAGTGCTTTTGGTAAAGTATGAATTCTATGGAGCGCAATGAACTTTATCCCGTTTTTTTAAAAGTATCCCAACTGAACATTTTAATTGTGGGCGGTGGAAACGTGGCTTTGGAAAAACTGACCTTTTTGCTAAAATCGAGCCCAAATGCCCAGGTTGAAATGGTGGCCATTAAGTTTCGGGAGGAAACCAAGGTTCTTGCCGTAAAAAACAAGATTAAATTGCATGAAGCGCCATACCATTCAAAATTCCTTAAAAACAAACATATCGTAATCGCCACAACTGACAATAGGAGTGTAAATGAGCAGGTATATCATGATTGCCGGGCCCGTACCATTTTAGTGAATGTTGCCGACAATCCACCTTTTTGCGACTTCTATATGGGGGGCATAGTAACAAAGGGCCATGTTAAAATCGCCATTTCCACCAATGGAAAATCACCTACCACCGCAAAACGATTACGCCAATTTTTTGAAGAGTTTCTCCCTGAGAATACTGATGATTTGGTAAAGAACCTGAATACGTATCGCAAAACCCTCAAGGGCGATTTTGAAGAAAAAGTCACAGCCTTGAACGAGTTTACAAAGAGTCTGATAAAAAATAAGGATGATTTGGAATAAAACCGAACCATGAGGCTTTGGATATATACTAAATCTATGCACTACCGATTGACAAAACCAGGAGTTGAAACAGATTGACAAAGCCGACTTTCAAAAGGCAACGAAAGCTTATAGGGCAAAATCGGCAAGTCTTGATCGGGCCACCGTTCGGCGAGGG
>JALHST010000134.1 GCA_022865355.1 Maribacter sp.
CTGGCAAACGCATTTGGCATTTTCAATTTACACATCATGATATTTGGGACCGTGATCCGCCCGCACCGCCTAATTTACTTATGATTGAACGGGATGGAATAAAAATTCCCGCAGTCGCCCAAGTGACCAAACAGGGCTATGTCTTTGTATTTGATCGAATAACTGGAACCCCTCTTTTTGACATCAAGGAAGTCCCTGTACCCTCGTCCACATTAAGCGGAGAAAAGGCTTGGACTACCCAACCCTTTCCCGACAAGCCAAGACCATTCGCGAGGCTATCGGCCACTTTGACCAAGGATGATGTGAGTCCGTATGCCGAAAATCCCGATTCCTTACGTCAGATTTTGATACATGCCGATAAGCGCCTATATGCACCCCCGGGTTTGGAACCCGTTTTGCTATTACCAGGCTATGACGGTGGGGCTGAATGGGGTGGGGCGGCCGTAGATCCAAATGAGGGCATTCTTTATGTAAATTCGAACGAAATGGCATGGATTCTTCAGATGAAGCAGAACGATGGGGTTTCGGCCAACCTGCCTTTGGGCGAAGCCACATATATGAAATATTGCGTTGTCTGCCACCAAAAAGATCGAAAAGGATATATCGCAAGCGGATTTCCCTCATTGGTAGGGATCAAGTCCAAATTGGCTGAAAAAGAGGTTTCCACGATAATTGCAAAGGGAAAGGGCATGATGACTGGTTTTCCAACTATTTCAAAGGAAGAAAAAGCAGCGCTCCTACAATTTTTATTCGATAAAGGCGATAAACTGGAAGCGACCGAAAATACCGAAAGCTCCTCTTTACCGGTTGTACCCTATAAGCATTTGGGGTATAATAAATTTCTGGATAGCAAGGGGCTTCCCGCAATTACGCCGCCTTGGGGTACCCTGCATGCCATTGATCTTAACACGGGAGAGTATATTTGGTCGATACCCCTTGGGGAAACCATTGAATTAAAGAAAAAAGGGTTTCCGACCACAGGAACCGAAAGCTACGGAGGTCCGGTGATTACCGCCAATGGTCTTTTGTTCATCGCCGGCACCAAAGACGGATATTTTAGGGCCTTTGATAGACATACGGGGCAACTTCTTTGGGAATATAAATTGCCCGCACCCGGTTTTGCGACCCCCGCAATGTATGAGGTAAATGGAAAACAATACATCGCCATAGCTTGCGGTGGGGAGAAATTAGGTACCGAAAAAGGCAATCAGATCGTTGCCTTCGCATTGAATGCGCAGTAAATCGGGTATGCCTTGCCAATTGGCAAGCAGCCAACGGGTATGTAAAATGGGCACGGGTATTGAGAACAAACCGGGCATAAGTTGCCCGATGATTGGCAAAAATGTCTCATCCCGATAGGGGTTAATCTGTTATTTTTTACCAATGAAAAGAATAAAAATATTGGTTGTAGGTTGCGGCAATATGGGCACGTCGCATGCGCGAGCCTATCATCGATTGAAGGCTTTTGAAATCGTGGGTTTGGTAAGTCGAAAAGCCGACAGTCGTGAAAGACTATCAAAAGAATTAGGGGGGTATCCGACTTTTGCGGACTTTGAAATGGCCTTGGTCAAAACGAAACCCGACGCGGTTTCCATTAATACCTATCCAGATACACATGCCATTTATATTCGGGCCGCCCTGAATGCCAATGCCCATGTTTTTGTTGAAAAACCTTTAGCCCTGACCGTAAAGGAAGCACAACGTCTGGTTGATTTGGCGATTGAAAAAAAAAGAAAGCTCGTAGTGGGCTATATTCTGCGGGTTCATCCCGCCTGGACAAAATTCGTAACTATCGCAAGAACACTAGGTAAACCTTTGGTGATGCGCATGAACCTTAACCAACAAAGTTCTGGAAAGCACTGGCACACTCATAAGCAGTTGATGCAATCAATGTCTCCTATTGTGGACTGTGGCGTGCATTATGTCGACATCATGTGCTTGATGACGCGTTCAACGCCCATAAGTGTTAGTGCTATCGGGGCTCGGTTAACCGATGAAATTGATTCCAACATGTATAATTATGGCCAGTTGCAAGTTCGTTTCAGAGATGGGTCCGTGGGGTGGTACGAAGCCGGTTGGGGACCAATGATGAGCGAAACCGCGTTTTTTGTGAAGGATGTAATAGGCCCCAAGGGCTGTGTTTCGATTACCGACGGGGCCAAGGGTGATTCAGATGATGTGGACAGTCACTCAAAAACCGGGGCGTTAAAATTGCATCATGCCAGTACCGACTCAAACGGAAAATTTTCAATACCTGATGAAATTATTGATACCTCCGATGAACCTGATCATGACGGACTCTGCCAATTGGAACAAGAATATTTTTTAAAGGCGATGGTTGAAGACCTGGATCTGGGAGACCATCTTCGCGATGCCGTAAACAGCCTAAGAATCGTATTGGCGGCCGACGAGTCTTTCAAAACGGGTAAGACCGTAGCATTATAACTTCATTGCGCCCTGCATGACAGGGCTGTGTTACATTCTCATGGGAGGAGTCTTTTCTAGACCCTCTTTAAGGATCTATTGCCCAATAATTCGTATAGGGTTTGGTCAACTTTTTTTAATCTTGAAACAGGGGCGTATCATTTAGATTGATGAATCCGGCATCTTTTTCTTTTAAAATCCTTTTGGCGCGGAGGTAGCGATTAAAGTTCCATTCGTCAAAATTCATGGCATTCTGGTCCATGCTACTAATGCGCACCATCTCGGAAGCGTGTATAAATTCATTGTTGCCGATCCACATCCCTACATGAACCACTTTTTCGGCAGTCGTATCGGTAGCCTTTCGGCCGAAAAAAAGCAAATCGCCTACTTCTAAATTTTGAAAATTGCCCGTTGAGTCAATCGGTTTTCCTGAATGTACCTGCTGTGAAGCATCCCTTGGCAAAACGAACCCGTTCAAAAAATAAATGGTCTTGGTGAAACCACTGCAGTCGAGTCCTTTGGTGGAAGTACCGCCCCAAAGATAGGGCACGCCCATCATCGATTTCGAAGTTGCCAGCAGGCTTTCTACATCCGGGTGCAATGATTCTAGCCAAGAATTATATTCTTGTGCCTCATTTTTAAGAACATAGGCCTGTCTTCCATCGGGATATCGAACCTTATAATACGCATCTTGAATCGTTAGAATTTCCAAAATATCGCCCGCCACTAAATCAGATACGGTTTGAGAAGTGACGTCGGGACCTGCGTACGATTGTCCATAGGTTTTCAAATAGAGTATCTTATCGGCTTTCTTCCATTTTGAAAAGTCTTGATCGTCAAGTAATTCCAAACCCCCAGAATCTACCCAAGCTAAATAGTCGTCGGGGGTTTGCACATAATACCAATTGTCATCCATTTTATACACTTTTAACGGAGTCCCCAAGGTTGCCTGAGTGGCGAGTTCGGAAGAATGTCCTGGAGTACTTCTTAAATTTGCCACCGATATTTTAACGATGGCTTGTGTTTTTCCGCCAAGTACTTTTGAGGGTAGTAGCTGTATGCTGTCGGTAAATTCAATGTTTTTTAGAGCCAATCGTTTCTTTAAGGCAGCTACGGCTATTGGCAGATTGCTTTCCCCGCGTAAAACGTACTTATTGGCCCTTTGAGTGGCCTCCACGTCAAAAAGTGCGACCCTTTTGTCGGGTGCGTATTCATGTTTTATTTCCAAAATCTCACTTTGGAACTGATTTTTTGGGTTTTCCAAGGTACAAGCCCCCATTAGAAATGTGCCCATAAGCAGAATGCCCTTACTTTGAAGCGTCATGATTCGGTATGTTTTGGTAAAATTAACTTTATTCACAAAAATGGACTAGTAAAAGAAATACTGCGTGGTAGAAAATAGGATCAATTTTACTAAAGATTTGGAGTTTGTCTGCAAAGGCCGGTCTTGTGGCATGGAAATACGGTTAGTTAGCATCATTTTTTCTTAAATTCGCCATAGATGAAAAAACTTAAGGTCATCGAACTATTCGCCGGTGTGGGTGGTTTTCGATTGGGATTGGAAAAGACCAATAAATTTGAGGTCGTTTGGAGCAACCAATGGGAACCCGCTACCAAAACGCAGCATGCCTCAAGGGTCTATGAGGCCCGTTTTGGAAAGCAGGGCCATAGCACTGTTGACATTGCCGAAATCAAAACAACGGACATCCCCGATGCCGATCTACTGGTAGGTGGGTTTCCTTGCCAGGATTATTCAGTAGCAACCACGTTGCAAAGTTCAAAAGGCCTAATCGGTAAAAAAGGCGTGCTTTGGTGGAGCATCCATCGGATTCTTTCCGAGAAGAAAAACCCACCGAAATACTTAGTCTTCGAAAATGTGGACCGCTTGTTAAAATCACCTGCCACCCAACGCGGTCGGGATTTTGCCATCATTCTCAAAAGCCTTGACGAGTTGGGATATGCGGTTGAATGGCGCGTTATCAATGCTGCCGATTACGGCATGCCACAAAGGCGCCGGCGCATTTTTTTCCTGGGATATCATAAATCTTCGCGATTACATGCTTCTTTGATGAATACCGACAAAATTGAATGGATAAATACTTTAGGGGTCATGGCAGCTGCCTTTCCTGTTACGATTCCGTCCTGGCGGCCAAATGTAACCACATTGTCTGGAAGCTTGGTTGAAATATCAAATGATTTCAATGCCGGCCAAAAACTATCGCCTTTTGAAAATTCGGGCGTATGTATTGATGGCAAAATAGTAACGGTGAAGACCGCTCCAAAGTATCAAGGAAAACAGGCCTGTCTGGGTGATGTGTTACAAAATGGCGAGGTTACCGAGGCCTATTGTATTGAGCCCAATGATATATCCAAATGGCAGTATCTTAAAGGGGGCAAAAAGGAAACGCGTACTTCAAAAAATGGTTTTGAATACCATTACAGCGAAGGAGGAATGACTTTTCCAGATGCGCTTGACAAGGCTTCCCGCACCATAATTACCGGTGAAGGTGGGCCGAGTCCGTCAAGGTTCAAACACGTAGTCCAAACCGGGAAGGGCCTTCGCCGATTGACGCCGATCGAATTGGAACGGCTCAATATGTTTCCTGACAACCATACATTGCTAGCGGGCGTTAGTGATGCAAAACGGGCATTTTTTATGGGTAATGCCTTGGTAGTTGGTGTTATTGAGAAGATTGGGGTCGCGTTGGCAAAAAGAATTTTATCATAAACACATGGTTTGGTTTGATTCCTGCTCTTAAGGGACATAAAATATTAAACTCCTGTTAATCAGGCCGAAATATTAGGATTTTACGTAATTTCTGTTATCTTGAGTTTTATGATACAAATTGACAAGTCTGAAAACACGGCATTTTTTGAGAAATCGATCCATCATTTAGAAGCCACTGGATTCGAGGATATACAAGCAGATATTGAAGGGTATGAAACCCCAAAATCATATCTTCGAAAAGGTACTAATTCTAAAATAACCCCTGATATCGTTGCGCATAAGAATGGCAGGAAATATTTTTTTGAAATCAGCCTTAAATCTGAAAAACCTCGATTACTCAAGACAAAATGGTTGTTTTTGGATACGTTGAGCAGAATGAATTCAGATTATTTTCGCATCATTACCACCAAAGGGCACTATAAGTTTACCGATACGATGTTAGAGGACATCAATCTCCCAAAAAAGTCACTGATTAAACTTTCTTGAGATTGATCTAAAAATGACCATCGATTACTTTTAGTTTCTTTTCACCATCCCAATATGCGGAATTCCGTCTTCTAAATAGGGCATGCCCACTTGTTCAAAGCCCAGTTCGTTATAAAACTTCTTTAAATACGCCTGGGCGGATAGATGAATGACTTTTTCATTGAATTTTTCAAGAATGGCCCTGATGGAAGCATCCATAATCTGTTTGCCGTATCCGAATTTCCTTTGATCAATTTTCACGACTACCCTTCCGATGCTGGCTTCTTCAAAATAATCCCCGGACTTAAAAATTCGAGTATAGGCGACGATTTGATTCTCTTTCTTGCCAAGTACGTGTAAGGCGCGCTGGTCCCTATCATCCAAGTCTTGGTAAACGCAATTTTGCTCAACCCCGAAAATTGCACTTCGCAACTTCAGGATTGCATACAATTCATCAACGCTCAGTTCAGGAAATTTTTTAACTTCTACGTCTAACATCAGTCTTGTACAATAATGTGTTTGCTATCGCATTTTCCAAATTCTGGTTGAATATTTACATGGTTAATGCCATAATTATGGTATACTTCCTCTTCTATCTTCTCCAAAATCCGATCAAACTCCGATAATTTGATGTCCTCATTAAAATCTATATGGGCCTCAAGGTGTATTTCGTCTTCGTTTAATTGCCAAATGTGCACATGATGAACGTTTTTAATGGGGTTGATCTTTCCGATGGTTTGCACGATTTGTTGTACCTGAATGGTATTCGGCGTAAAGAGCATTAAAACCCTTGTAGAATCTTTCAATAAATCATATCCCATATATATCAAATAAATGGCGATGCCCAGGGTCAATAAAGGGTCTATCCAATACGACTGGTAAAATTTCATTAAGATTCCCCCTATCATGACTGCAACCGAAGCCAACATATCGGTCAATAAATGCAGATAGGCCGATTTCATGTTCATATTGCTATCGGCATCTTTCTTTAATAATAAGACACTGAGACCGTTGGCAACTATGCCTAATAAAGATAGCCAAATAACCAACTCGGAAACTATATCCCTGGGGTCCATAAGCCGCTCGATGGCCTCCTTGATCAATAACAACGCTACGATGATCAAGGCCGAGGCATTTACAAAGGCTGCTATGATTTCAGCGCGTTTATACCCAAATGTTTTGTTGGTTGAAGCTTGTTTCTTTGATAAAAAATTAGCAATATAACTTACAATGAGCGTGAGCACATCACTAAAATTATGAAGCGCATCCGAGAGTAACGAGAGACTGCCCGAAAGGAGCCCGCCTATTACCTGTACAATGGTAATTAGAATGTTGAGAAAAATCGAAATTACTAAATTTCTGCCTTTTAAATCAGGATGGGAATGGGAATGACTATGATGGGAATGGGCCATAAAATCGGCTATAAGTTAGTATTTAATAGTACAAAGAACTCATTTCAAGACGATGGACTACATGCTAATCTTCCCTAAAATACTATAGTCGGTAACTTTTATCTTTTTAAATACAGGGTATTTTTTCGATACGTCTTTCATGGCGTCCTCCTGCAAACTCAGTTGTCAGGAAAACCCGTACCATTTCCAAGGCCTGTGGCAAGGAGATGAAACGGGCGGGTAGACTTAAAATATTGGCATCATTATGTTCCCTTGCCAATTGTACGATTTCCTTATTCCAACAAAGTGCACATCGAATTTTTTGATGTTTGTTGGCCGTCATTGAAGCCCCGTTGCCACTGCCACAAATTATAATACCATAAGTAGCTTCACCATCTTCAACTTCTTGCGCCACTGGATGGACAAAATCAGGATAGTCTACGCTATCGGTACCATCTGTTCCGTGGTTGCTTACTTCAATTTTCATTGATTTTAAAAGCCCAATAATGGCAAGTTTATATTCAGTGCCCGCATGATCGTTACCTATTGCTATTTTCATTCGTCAACAGTAATGATGAGTACTACAAATGTACGATAGATATGCTTACACAGCAAAAAGAACCAACTTCAGTTTAGGTAATTTGACAAAGTTTAAAATATGTTAATGAACCATCAACTACGGGGGAAAGATTGTTGACAAACCAACTAAAAAAAATAACTAATAAATTTTGTGCTTTGAAAATAATTTTGCTTTACAAAACATTCTAAAAAAAATACGATTTACTTCTAAGTAAATAAACAAAAGATATGAAGGCCATGTTGGTACTAGTTAACAATAATTTAACAGTAACTTATTGTAAAATTGTTGTTCATAGTGGTTATCAACGGTTACTCATAAATATAGTAAGTGTTTGAATTTTAAAAGAATATGATTTTTATAAATTGTCAATAAAATCATTAGTCGTTTCATAGCAAGTATTTCTTCATTTTTTTATGGGTAGTATTAACATACCATCATAATCACCATTTTAATTTAAAATTTATAAAAGAAATAAATGAATATGAAATATATGTTCATAAGTTCTTTTTTTGTGAAATTGATGATATCCAATCCATTAAACAGGGCAATCGATTATAATTCGTAATTTTCCACCCAAATCATAAGAATTGATGACGAAGAAAAAAAAGAAGGCCAAGAACCATAGGAAAAACGAGATTACCAAAGGGATTTTTACCGTACTGGAAAAAGAGCCACAAAAAAGTTTTAATTACAAACAAATTGCTGCAAAGATAGGAGTAGAAGACGCCCAGGATCGAAATTTATTGATTAAAAGATTGGTTGAGTTAAAGGAGAATAAACGCATTATAGAAGAAGGTAGGGGTGATTACAAAGCAGTCGTCTCAACAAAAACTTTTCATACAGGTACCGTTGATATTACAGGAAGGGGCAATGCCTATATCATCGTGGAAGGGATGGACGAAGATGTATTCGTGCCCTTTAATAAACTGAATAAGGCATTTCATAGAGATACCGTAGAGGTGTATATATTTCCGAAAAGAAATGGAAAGAAATTAGAAGGTGAGATTACTAAAATCTTGAAACGCAATAAAAATGCGTTCGTAGGTATTGTTGATATGCAACCTAATTTTGCATTTATACGGCCCACCGATTTTAGAATGTATACCGATATTTTTGTTTCAAAGGATAATATAGGCAATGCTCAAAATGGCGATAAGGTCATTGTCGAGTTGACCGAATGGCCTGAAAATGCCGATTCCCCGTTCGGGAAAATTACAGAGGTTCTCGGCAAACCAGGGGAGCATGATACAGAGATTCATTCCATTCTTGCCGAATATGGATTGCCTTACACCTTTCCTGTTGAGGTAGAACGATTTGCCGACAAGTTGGATACCCAAATTAAACCAGAAGAGATAGCCAAAAGAAGGGATATGCGCCAAGCATTGACATTCACCATCGACCCAAAGGATGCCAAGGATTTTGATGATGCGCTTTCTTTCGAAATTTTGGACAATGGTAATTTTGAAATAGGTATACATATTGCCGATGTTTCACATTACCTGCGTACCGATACGATTTTAGATGACGAGGCCTATGAGCGGGCTACCTCAGTGTATTTAGTAGATCGCGTCGTACCAATGCTGCCGGAAGTTTTATCGAACAATGCTTGTTCTTTACGACCAAATGAAGAAAAATATACATTTTCGGCCATATTTGAAATGGATAAAAATGCCGTTGTTAAAAATCAATGGTTCGGTAGAACGGTTATCAATTCAAACGAACGATTTGCCTATGAAGAAGCACAGCATATTATAGAAACCAAACAAGGCCATATCCAGGACGATATTTCAATTCGCGGTGCGGCGTATTCTGTTTCAGAGGAAATTGTTACGGCAACCTTGACAATGGACAAATTGGCCAAAATCATGCGCACGAAAAGAATGGACCAAGGTGCCATTTCTTTCGATAAGATTGAAGTACGCTTTAATTTAAATGAAAAGAACGAACCTGAGAGTGTTTATTTTAAGGAAGCTAAGGAAGCCAATAAACTTATTGAGGAATTTATGCTGCTAGCCAATAGGAAAGTGGCTGAATATATAGGAAAACAAAAACCCACAAAAACGTTCGTATACAGGGTACATGATGACCCAGATGAAGATAAATTACTAGCGCTAAACGGAATTATAAAACGTTTTGGCTATAAGATAGACTTCAAGGATAAAAAAGCGATAAGTGCCTCCTTAAATAAGCTTTTGGAGGATGTAAAAGGTCAAAAGGAACAGAATTTGGTAGATACCTTGGCAATTCGGAGTATGAGTAAGGCAATTTATACCACCGATAATATAGGTCATTACGGCTTGGCCTTTGATTATTACACGCATTTTACATCACCTATTAGAAGGTACCCCGATGTTATGGTGCATAGATTGTTGCAACATTACTTAGATGGCGGAAATGCGCCGAAGGCCGAAATCTTTGAGGAAAAGTGCAAACATTCATCTGATATGGAGAATTTGGCGGCAAGTGCCGAACGTGATTCGGTCAAATACATGCAGATTAAATTTATGCAGGATCATCAGGATAGGGAATTCGTCGGCGTTATTAGTGGCGTTACCGAGTGGGGCATATATGTTGAGATTGTTGAAAACAAATGTGAAGGCATGGTACGCATTCGGGATATAAAAGGGGATTATTATATCTTTGATGAAAAGGAGTATGCAATAGTTGGCGAGCGCACTAAAAAAACTTATCAATTAGGGGATGAAGTTGTTGTGATGGTAAAAAACACAGATCTTATTAAAAGGCATCTTGATTTTGCCCTCATAGGAAAGAATGAATAAAACCATTTTTTGGAATGAAATTTGTTTCATTAAGGAGTTATCCTGGTAAAAACTGATATGATACAAAAAATAGTATTTCTTATTGTGTTGTTGTTAGGGCTAAAATCCGCAATATCACAAGATGAAAAAATTAGCAAATCATTGGATAAGTTTACCGAAGTAAAAGCTTTCGATGGCCTTTCGGTAAATCTAATTAAATCTAATGAGAACAAGGCGATTATTACGGGGGCCAATACTGCCAAAGTGGCCATTGTCAACAACGAAGGGGTTCTAAAATTGCGCATGGAAGTGGGAAAAATATTCAGTGGCTACCGCACTTTCGTCGATCTTTACTATACCGAAGAATTACTGATCATAGATGTTAATGAAGATGCCCGTATCACTTCCGAGGATATCTTCAAACAAGATGTTTTGGAATTAAAGGCCCAGGAAGGGGGCGAAGTCATTATTAAGGCAGAAGTTGAGCAAATGCTAATAAAATCGGTAACAGGAGGGATAATTAAAACGTCAGGATTATCGAATGTACAAGATGTGGCCATAAATACAGGGGGTATATATGAAGGCAAAACCTTTAAGACCAAATTTTGTACCGTCAATGTCAACGCGGGATCAAGAGCTGAAATTAATGCTGTTGACTATGTGAAGGCAACGGTAAAGGCGGGCGGCGAGGTTTTGGTGTATGGCAACCCTGCCAAAATGGAGGAAAAAACCGTCTTTGGGGGCAAGATTACCAGGATGTGATATATATCGGTATCGTATAGATACGGCACATCGAATTGCCAAAGTCAAACATCCCTTTTTCAGGCACCCCTCTTAAAATTATTGCATTCGGATTATCATGGATTGATTAATACACTTTAGCTTCAAACTAAATGATGGATGATATACAGGCGGCAATTCCCTTGGGCTTTTTATTGAGCTTCATGATTGGCCCTGTCTTTTTTGTGCTTCTTGAAACTAGTGCCATAAAAGGGTTTCGGGCCGCGTTAGTGTTTGATCTAGGCGTGATCGTGGCAGATATTTTATTCATAAGCGTGGCCTATTTTAGTAGTTTTCAACTATTGGAAAACCTAAGCAATCAACCGGGGCTTTATGTATTTGGCGGGGCCATACTATTTGTTTACGGCTTAATAATCTTTATAAAAAAATCGGCGAACAAGGTTACGGGTAAAGATTCTATCGATGTAAAAGTTAGCACAGGCGATTATTGGAACTTACTTGCCAAGGGTTTTTTGCTAAATTTTATCAACATTGGCGTTCTTGTATTTTGGCTGGGCGTAATTATCGTCGTGGGCCCTAGTTTAGGCAACGAACCCAATCGAATGATGGTATTCTTTTCAACGGTCATCATTGCTTATTTTGTCACCGATATTTTTAAAATTCTTTTGGCGAAACAACTAAAAAG
>JALHST010000135.1 GCA_022865355.1 Maribacter sp.
ACCATCCAACCAAGGTTGTCATGAACAGTTCAATAGGAGGAAAGCGAATCGTAAGCCCCTTGATCGGGGAACAACTGCCAAGAATCTGTTAGGTTGTACTAAATATCCAATAGATCCCGATTATTATCGCAAAAAGTCCCCCAGACAGGCGAATCCCTTTAAAAAAAATTTCGTTGTGCCCATTTTTGGCTAATGAGGATACCTTCCCTATTATTACTGCGAAGACGGTCATTGCCAATACGATTCCAGCCCCAAAACCCATAGTATAAATAATAGCATCGGATTGTGTTTTAAAACTCAATATGGGTAAAAAAAGTAAAAAGTGGGCTATTCCTGCCAAACCATGCAAATAACCCACAGAAAAGGAGGCAAAGCTACTTTGCTTCAGTGATTTCGGGTGATGATGCCCATGTGACGGCAATATCCCATGTTGATGTTCATGAGTATGTATAATAGGTGCATTTTCGCTGTGAATATGCAGATGTCGATGCGTTTTGTCTATTTTGAATATCTTATAGAATGCCCAAATACCAATACCTACAAGTACAAAACCGACCAATTGCTCACTATAATTAGAAATGCTGTCAATAGGAATTACTTCCTTAAAAATCGTAAAGAGCACCCCTATTGATAACATGCCCAAGAGATGACCTATTCCCCAGGATAATCCTATTTTCCAGGCTTTCTTTTTAGACTCAATCGCAAAAGGCGTAACAGCCGCTAAATGGTCGGGACCTGTAATTACATGTAATGTCGATGCGATAAGGCCTGCCGTGAATGGGAATGTTAAATCCATCTATTTTGTTGGCTAAGGTGATTTTTCATTTGAAACAAAAACAATTGTACCCAAAAAAAGAAAGCCTTAAGTCAACTTTTTTTACCAAACTTCGCCAAAAGAGTGGCTGCCACCAGCAAAAAAAGAGGATAAAAAAATGCAAAGGCCTTATCGACAAATATCATCAATGCGATAGAATGGTTTTAAATCGATTTTTTGGATAAATTTAGTGGACAAGATACTTATTCTTTGCTTTAAAACTTCTGTTAGGTAGCAGTTTTACTAAATTACCTTCAATAGTTTCAAGCCAAAAAACTTCTTAGCCACAATAGCCAAAATCGGTGCTTTTGTTTCTATTCTTTTCCACTACTTAAAAAGCAAGCTTTTGACGCCTGAAAATAAAAAAGCCTCCCTTGCTAGCCCGTGCATCTTGCCATGCTGGACGAACGTAGTAATTACAATTTAGCATAGTTATAAGCACAAGTTTATTGAAATAATTATGCAAGAGCGTTGGAATACGAGCGTGACGCTCACACCAGCGAGTGATAATCGATGCATTTCCATTTGCTGATTTTGAACGATCCGAAAAATGAATTTTTCTATGGCATAGAGGAGATATTTGAAGTACTTTTCAAGAACCAAACAATCTAAGACCGGCCAATCAATTTGTGGATTTGGAAAAAAGCCAAAAATGAAAGCAGAAAAAACGAATTTAATAAAGCCCTAAAAAAGGGATGGCTAAACTCCTGAATTTTGAAAATTAAAACGCTTTATTTATTTTGAACATGAAAACTATAATCACGCACAATTTCCTCCTTATCCTCTTTTTGTTTCTTGTTTTGGGGTCCTGCAAGAGAACATCTGAAGTAGCTACATCACAAAATCCAATGGGTACACCGATTGCAAAATTGATCCCATCAGAAAAATTTGTCTTTAACTCATTTGTCGATTGCAATATGGCAACGGTTTGGGTACAGGATACCTTCAGGATTTTCCCAGGTAAATATGGCGAAGACCCTTTATGGGGAGAAGCCCATGAACTTAAATACGCCAGTGGCACTTCGGTCGACCAAGCTTTTAGGCGAAGCCCCGAGGAGTTCACGGAGCCGAATATGCCAAAAAATGTACCTCCCGGCGAAGAAGGTTTGCACGGGGCCGTCTGGTTTGAAACTGTTTATAAGGATTCAAGGGATACAGGTGAGAATACCCTATATGCGCTGTATCATAATGAAAATTACCCATCTACCCTTCCTTATGATCCCATTACAAAAAAAGGATATATGGAAGTGAATTGGCCGCAAGGACTTCTCGGCCCGGAGACAAAGACTGCCGTATGCCGAATTGGGATCATGAAGTCTATTGACGGCGGAATGAGTTGGGAAAACAAGGGCATTGTTTTAGAGGATCTGATGCCGCGACTTATACTTAAACCACACAATACGGGCATCAATTTCGCTGGTGGTGTGGGAGATCCTTCGGCAGTTGTCAATGGGGATTATATCTATATTTTCTTTGGAGAATATGGATATCCAGGTGAATACAATGCCGCATCGTACGATGCCGATTATGAATGGAGTGGTCAATGCATAAGTATCGCCCGTATTCCTTTAAGCGAAATTGATGCCCCCGTTGGCAAGGCCAAAAGATGGGGCGGTATCGCTTTTGATGTCAGCTCAAACGGCATTGGAACGCCCATTAAGAGTATTCAGATTCAAATTGAAGACGGCGGAGGGCCGACATCCTCTCCTACGGCAAAATATTTTTGGGGGCCTTCGGTAAGTTGGAACAATTACTTAAATTGTTGGGTAATGTTGATGGCCAAAGCGGAAGGACCCTCTTGGAAAGGAAGCAGTATTTACATATCATTTAATAAAAATAAGGATTTGGGAGTAGCTGACAATTCGCAAGAATGGTCCAAGCCGGAATTGCTCTTGGATAAACCAGGCCATACGATTTGGTATCCATCACTTCAACCTTTTGCGAATGAAAACGATAAAAAACATAAATATACATCTGTGATGCTTGGAAAAAAGGCACGATTATTCTACAAGGATATTCACGATGATAAAAGTCCGTACCTATCCGAATTCATAGTAGAATTTGAACAAACAAATTTAAAATGAGGAATTGGAATTCCTTCGTCGCTTTTACCTTTTCTCTGTTTTTATGAATTGCCTAATTGGCGAAGAATAAAGATTTCATCCTCAATCATTTTGAATAGGTAGTGTTTACGCTTTGACCGTATTCTTTGCGGGCTTTGGTTTTACGGGCTTTCATATTCAGACTGTGTTTGCGATAATTTGAAACTACAAAAATGGGAAAGTCATCGTCCCTAAATGATTAGCCGCGTTGAACCTGTCCCGATAGCTATCGGGAGGGTCGTTGCTAAACTAAAGAGCAGCAGTCGAATGACTAGAGCTACCCTTCGATAAATATGCAGGATTACCTCCCCCGAAGTCTCGGGATCGGTGAACCTGTCCCGATAGCTATCGGGAGGGTTGGTCGGGGTGGCAGGATTACCTCCTATAAATTTTCAATTTCGCTGAAACCTACATCGGGTCGCCGATCAAGACAAGCCAAAACATTGCATGTAATCAAAATTTATTTGTTCAGGCCATCAATACGATACTAAATTCTTTTATGAAGCGCTATTTTTTGCCTCAATGGTAGGTCTAATCCATTGTTTTAATCTCTTTGTTGATACTTTCAATGCTTTCTTTGGCATCACCAAAGAGCATTTTTGTTTTTTTATTTGAAAATAACGGATTTTCAATACCCGAATAACCTGTGCTCATGCTCCTTTTGAGGACTACAATATTCTTTGACTTTAATACTTCCAAAATGGGCATACCGAAAATAGGGCTCCCAGGGTCATCCAAGGCAGACGGGTTGACGACATCGTTCGCCCCTACGATCAAACAAATATCGGTATCCGAAAACATCGCGTTGGCCTCTTCCATGTCCTTAATTTTAGAATATGGTACATCTGCCTCTGCCAGAAGTACATTCATATGCCCTGGCATTCTGCCGGCGACGGGGTGAACGGCGTAATTTACATGTATTCCTTTATTCGATAGGGTATTATCGAGTTCCTTGCATGCTTTTTGGGCTTGGGCAACGGCCATACCATAACCAGGAATGATCATAACGTTATTTGCATA
Source organism: Maribacter sp. (assembly GCA_022865355.1). GTDB lineage: Bacteria > Bacteroidota > Bacteroidia > Flavobacteriales > Flavobacteriaceae > JALHST01. The sequence goes on from JALHST010000135.1 coordinate 3,937, forward strand.
GCGCATGTTGATGGAAACATCGGAGATGCTGGTTTTTTCTATATTGCGCCGTTCGCCCGCAATGCTATGCACTGCAGACCCAAAGCCACCGATAATTACATTCAATAAAGAGCGATTCATAGCCCTACACATGATCATCGTCAGGATAATGCCGGAGGACCCTACGAGGATTCCCCCTAACAGCATTACCATATTGTCATAAACGATACCTGCCAGTGCTGCGGCTATTCCTGTCAAAGCGTTTAATAGGGCGATGACCACAGGCATATCCGCTCCACCAATTGGCCAAACAAAAGAGAGTCCATAAATTAAGGAGGCAGCAAGAATAACCAAGGGAAGAAACGGATAAAGCGAAGGATTATAAATCTGAAAAAGTATTAAGCTGATACAGCCCACCAACCAAAATAGATTGAAATAGGAAGAAATGCCATTACGCCAATCACGTACTTTGCCGGCCAATTTGCCATAGGCGATCAAACTTCCTGTAAAAGCAACCCCGCCAACGAACAAGGCCAAATAGGTTGTGCCCATAAATCCCAAACTTTGGGTCGCATCAAATTTATACACCTCATGTATTGCAATAAATACGGCACAGGCTCCACCAAAACCGTTAAATAAGGAAACTAGACCAGGGATATCGGTCATTTTTACTTTTTTGGCGTACAAAAGCCCAATTAAAGACCCGAGGCAAATTGCCCCCAATATCCACAGCAGGTTTCCATGGTCATTTTTGATCGGATCCAAGATAGAAATGAGAACGGCAAGGCCCATTCCAACGGCGGCTATAATATTTCCTTTACGGGCGGTAGAAGGACTGCTTAGCATCCTTAAGCCCAAAAGCAGTAGGACCGTTGAAACGATATAAAACAGTTCGAGATATATCATGGTTACTTCTTTTTGAACATTTCCAGCATCCTATCAGTAACGGCATGACCACCCACGACATTTATTGTTGCAAGAACTATCCCCACAAATCCAGAAGAAAGGGCGACATAATCAGTAGGCTCAGATTGTCTTACCAATATGATGGCGCCAATAATCACAATACCACTAATGGCATTCGAACCGGACATTAAAGGGGTGTGCAATATTGAAGGTACTTTGGCAATAATCTCAAATCCCAAAAAAACGGTAATAATCAAAAGATTGATAAAGAGAATATGGTCTTTGAGAAAATTAAATAGTTCCATTCTATGATATTTATTTTAAGTTGTGTATAGACTACGAGTGAAGTGAAATGGCCTCCTTGCTTTTCACGAGCGTACTAGATACGATATCGCTACCATAGGGCACATTTTCCCTACCATCCTTTAATAGGTATTTTAGAAAATTATGGATGTTATTGCTGTAGAGTAAGCTAGCTTGATGTGCCATTTTATTGTAAAGTTTTGAGTCTCCTATAATTTTAACACCGTTAATAACTATCATTTCACCATCACGCGATAACTCACAGTTCCCTCCACTAGCCGAAGCCATATCTACAATGACACTGCCTGGTTTCATTTGCGCTACCGTGTCTTTTTCAATTAGGATCGGGGCTTTTTTGTTCGGAATGTTTGCGGTGGTGATGATTATATCGGCTTTGCACGCCCTTGAATGAATAAGCGCTTTTTGTTGCTTGATATATTCTGCTGTCTGCCTTATAGCGTAACCGCCCGAAGAATCGTCTTCGATGCTACCTTCAACTTCAATGAATTCAGCCCCTAGACTTTGTACTTCTTCCTTTACTGAAGAACGAACATCGAAAGCCTCCACGACTGCACCCAACCGCTTGGCGGTCGCGATCGCCTGTAACCCGGCCACACCTGCCCCCAAAATCAATACCCTTGCAGGAGGCATCGTGCCTGCAGAAGTGGTCATCATTGGCAAATATCCTTCATACTCATCTGCCGCGGTGATAAGAGCTTTATATCCGGAGAGGGATGCTAAGGAGGACAATACATCCATAGATTGGGCAATTGACGATCGAGGTAAGAGGTCTAGGCTAAAAGCTGTCGCTTTATGTTTTTGAAGGGCCATTAGATGATCAGGCCCCATACAGCCATTGAATTTACCTATAAGCAGCGTGTCCGGTTTCATTAAATTCAAATCCTTTAGTCCTATTTCGGAGCCGGTTAACATAATATCGGATGATAAAATCACCTCTTTACGGGATGCTATTTTGGCGCCGATTTCATGATACAGGTCATTGGAATATCCTGAGGCTTCACCAGCTTCGGTTTCACAAACAATCTGAAATTTTTCATTATAAAGTTTTAAAGCCACCTGAGGAACCATTGCCACTAAATTTTCCTCGGTGCATTTTAATAAGCCAATTGTCATTGATTATTTATTTAATAAGACAAATAATGATCCCAATTTAGGGTTTTCCTATGAGCCACTAACTCTACATTATTACTTATTATTGTTTTGAATGGGCATAAAAACCAAATTTTAGGTTAAAGCTGAGGGTGTTTATTGGGAAGGAATTCCTAATTGTAACCTACGTTCAAAAGAATTCTTCATTTAGCCTTTATGCTGTTTCAATACCTCGAGTGCATACGACACAAGACTAATTTCAATTTCTTTTCAATCTTCGTCCTGTGATTCCCCATTTTTTTGTACTAGCGTATATTTAAACATTATATTGTGTTACGAATTGCTTTATACCATCCAAATTTTATTGTCTTCCTTATTACAAAACTTCCCTGCTATAGGTTGTATTCACCGATATTACTCTAGTGTCTTCAGATTTATCTATTGCTATTAAGCGCGACAAATGTAATGCAAATCAGTGTAAAAGTCCCACTTCTGAGTCAAACTGCCCATATTTTGAAAACAGCTAGCGATGGTCAATGCCTTGATTTGATCAGTCTATAATCTAAAGTTATTGGTGATCAAGGCAACATTATCTACTAGTTCCAGAGGGTGTTCCAAGTCTAGGAAGGGTAATTTTTCGGGGCATTTCAATTTGTTGTGGGTTTTAGGGGTTGCAGGAATACCTTTACCGAGTTCCCCGGATCGATAGTCAACGGGAGGGTTGGTTGCTCAACAAAAGCCGGAACGCTGCCGCGTTCTATAACTTTTTTGTTTTCATTTCGCAAATAAAGCTCCGATTTAAGCTCATTCAAACAAAAAAGCCAGACAAGAATGTCTGGCTTTTGTTGGTCGGGGTGGCAGAGTTAGCATCGCTACCACACACCCTTTGAAAATCAACATGTTATCTCAATTTTTTCAAAACAGGACACCTTATAGGACACTGATCATGGCGTTTTGTGCTTGCGTAGCCTAAAAATAGAAAAGGTTTACCAAATCGATGTAAATCGATTCAAATCTTATTAAATGAGGCGTGTGCTATTGGTGGAATTTTATGAGGCAATTAAAAGATCAACCTAGAAAGTCTTAATACCCATGGAATTAATGAAATATATAGATTTCTAGCGCTGTCCCATAAACCATTCTTTTTATGAAGCAGTTCAAAAATTAAGATTTAACGGTCTTGTACATGAAAAGTAGCGAATTTCCACGCACTATCTTTTCGGTTCAACAATGACAAATTTATTAATATCATTTCGGTAAAGCACTTAAACAGCTAATCTTTATAGCCGCTGCTAGCCTTTCGTTGGTTATCAATCCATATAGGTATTATAATCTTGCTTTCGGTATTTATTTTCAGTTGCAAAGGAATCGTTGCATCCTCAATTGATTCTCTACTTACATCTCTTCCGGTACCATAATTAATTTGTCCGTAAGAATTTTTATTCCCATTGATCACGATGACGATTCGACTGTTTTTTGAAATTTTCTTACTTACAATTCTGGTGTTGTCAAAGGCTATAGTGGTTGCTGTATTCGGCGTCAATAGTTTTCGTTGTTCCCTGCTCTCTGCATAACTTGCTCGCCCGATATAAAAGCTCAGATGAAAATACGTGCCTTCCGGAGTCAATTCATACAGGTTGACACCAAAGTCAAGATCTTTTTTATTGATTTCGACTTTTAATTCTCCCCTAAAAGAGCCGTTAATGATCGTTTCTTTTTTGAACGGTTCACTTATAAAAACAAGACCATCATTTAAATTCAAGATGTCTTCTATAATTGGCGAGGGGTAATATTCTATGTTGTTCATTTTTGTTCTGTCCTCAAAATCCACATCGAGTTGTAGGTCAACAGCACTTTTAGGTTTTTCAGTATCCAAAGTATAATGACCCTTACTTTTGTTTGGACTCAAATAGAAAACCAGCGAATCATTAGTCATTTCGGAAAGCGATGACTCATGCATCCATGTATTGGTACCCATCACTTGGAAGTTCACTTTGTTTTTAAGTATGGCAGGTTTTTCTCCATTTTTTAATATATAATCAAACCATTCAAATACAAGCCCCTGTTTTATATTCAGATGTGCCACCTCATCAATTTGATAGCCTTTTAAATGCGTACTTGATGCAAATTGTGCTCCCCAATGATCATAAGGTCCAATTAATAGATAATGCTCAGCTTCGGGATAGTATTTTAAATGTTCTAAATAGTAATACATGGCACCGCGTTGCCCATCGTCATAATATCCGGTAGTGGTAAGAATGGGAATGTTGATATGGGAAAACTCCTCCTTGTAAGGAATCATATGTTGCCAATAGGTATCATACGATGGATGATTAATCCATTCCTGAAAAACAGGACTGGGAGTTCCATCAATACTATCCAATGTATAATAGGCTTTGCCAGATTCGAACCATGTATGCTCTAGCGTATTCCATCGGTCACTATCAAAATTAGCAGCATTATCTAAAAACTTAGTATTGGTAACATACGGAATCCACTTATAGGGGAAATTCAGAAAAACATTATTTTCCATGGGCGCGTCAATACCTGGGGCCACTGATACAGAAGGAATGATAGTTTTTAAAGCAGGATGTACCTTTTCCTTCATAGATGCCCATTGCGTAAAACCATTATAACTACCTCCATACATGCCTACTTTAGCATTGTTCCATTCTTGATGGCTGATCCAGTCAATAACGGCATAGACGTCTTTATACTCGTG
>JALHST010000136.1 GCA_022865355.1 Maribacter sp.
AAGTCATCAATATCGCATTAATGGCGGTCCTTTACAGGCGAGTCCGATATTTTCGGGGATTGCCCCTGGCAATTATCTCCTTGAGGTAGTTGATGGCAATAATTGTAAAGACAATATAAACGTCACCATCAACCCTCAATTACGGGTAAATCTTAGTATCGAGAACGAAATTCCCTGCGGTGGTGCTCCGGGTCAAATTCGTGTGGTAGTCACTGGCGGTTATACCGCCGGCGCAGGACCAAAACAGTATGAGGTAAGTTCTGATAATGGCGTCACTTTTGCCCCTGCAGTGCCTTTGACATCGAATAATTTTCTATACGACACCAACATACCGGGCACCTATATTTTCAGGGTAACCGATAATAATTTGACCAGTTCGGGCTGTCAGGCGAATTCGAATTCGATCATTATGGATCCCCCGGTCAATATAAATCCGGCAAGTCATCAGGTATTTCCCCCTGCTTGTGGGGAAGTAAACAGTGGTAGGGTCATCATTACACCTGACGCGACGAGTGGATTGGCTCCCTATGAGATCAATTTTGATGGGGCAGGATGGTCCTCCAATACAATCTATTCCGGTCTTAACGAAGGCCAGACCTATCCGTATACGGTTCGGGATGCCAGGGGTTGTGAAACAGTACCTCAAAACGTTACCATACCAAGCCCTGGGACGGCACCCGACGCTACCGTAGCCGCTTCTCCCGCCACGTGTTTTGGTGGAGCCGTTGAAGGTGCCATATCCGTCACCGCGGTTAGTGGGGGAACCCCCGATTTTATCTATATCCTGCAAGATCAATATGGTGCGGAGATCCAAAGAATAGGCCCAACATCCAGTACCTCTGAAACCTTTTCCGGGGTCCCGGTAGGAAACTATATGGTCATCACCCTTGATAGTGGTGGTTGTATCGATCAAGACAACGTTCGGGTTGATGATGGCGATCTCGATGTGGTTCCCGATCCGGTGGCCGTTCCGATTTGTGCTGCAGGAGGTTTTACCAACACGGTTACCATTGTCGGTGGTGTAGGCCCTTTTGAGATACGATTGGTAACCGATCCCCCGGGTGCCTTTGCCCCTGTAAACTTACCACCTGACAGGCATACCTTTGCCGGTCTACAATATGGTGTGTCTTATACGGTCGAGGTTCGCGATCTGGGTACGGGATGTACCCATGTTGAAATCATCGATCCGATTGACGGACCCAATTTGGATGTCACTGCCAGTTCCACACCGGGCTATTGTAACGCCTTACGAAATGGCCAGATAGAATATAACATAAGCAATTTTAACATCGGAGATGATTTATTTATCGAGATTTATAATATCGATACAGGCACATTGATGCATTCGGAAACACAAAATGGCGTAGTCACGATACCATATATTGGTTTTTATGATACGTTACCCGGAAACTACCAGGTGGTAGTGACCAATTTAACTGATTTTTGTACTGATGGAGCTTTGATTACGATAGATCAAAATCTACCAAACGTATATATCCTGGCCGCTGATCCTGCCAATTGTAATGCCGATGGCCAATTTACGGTTGTTGGAGGAGGTGGGGCTGGAGGGCCTTATGAGTTCGCTTTTGGCCCAACAGGCTTCACCCCGGATTATGACGGAACGGCTACTCCTGCCGACCCTACCGACGATTTTAGTACGACCAGTACGTTTGGGGGCCCGGCAGGCACCTACCAAGTGTATGTAAGGGACAATGCAGGATGTACCTCTTTTGATATAGGTACGATCATTCAGCAACAGACCCCACCCCTTTTGAATACCCCAATAGTACAAAATCAGTGTGACCCTACTTCGACAGCGTTCGATATAACCGTTAGCGTACCTAATACGGTCGATACACCAAGATTTACTCTTGGAGGGGATACACAGTTCGGGGTGTTGAATGGGGGCGTATATGAATATACCTATACCGTTTCCTCCCCTGGGGATTACCCTGTTTTGGTAGAGGATGCCGATGGTTGTTCAAGCATAGGCACGGCCACGGTCTATGAGTTTTTATCGGCTTCCGGAGGATTTACGACCGACACGTCTTGTAACAATGGCGATGGGGTAATTACGATATATCCTTTGGGAGGTAGTGGGGATTTCGACTTCGATTTAACGGGATTGGATTACCTCTTGAATCCGGTGAGTATTTCACAAACGAATAACCCTATCTTTACTGGGATTTTTCCGGGAAGTTATCAGGTAGTCGTGACCGATAGGATTGTGAATGATGGAAGCGGTTTTTGTACGTTTACCGTGAACAATATCAACTTGGATGCAGCCGTTCCGCCGATAATCATTGCAAATACACAAGATATCAGTTGTAATGGTGCCAATGATGGTAGCGTCGATATTGTATTACAACTTGGAACCGACGTAGACAGCCCTTTTGACTATCGATTGGTAGACTTCGATACTAGGATCTTAATTTCGAATAATGCTTCAGGGTCCTTTCCGAATTTAGTTCCTGGACGCTACGAAGTGGAGGTGATTTCTTCAAGGAACTGTTCAGACCTTTCCGGGCTGTTGGAAATATTGGAACCGTTACCATTTTCAATAGATGCCAGCGCACCCGACTTTACCTGTGAACCAGGTGCCAATAGATTTAGTTCCACTATAATTACAGTAAATATCGTCGATCCGGGTACCGCCCTTGGGGGGTATCAATATAGTATTACCGGTTTTTCAAACTATCAATCGGGCAATACCTTCGAAATAGTCGACAATGGGCTAGCCCAAAATATTACCGTCTATGCCATCGATGGAAATGGGTGCCAGTCAACTTTTGATGTGCCTACCATCAATCCACCGAGCGATGTAGTTCCAACTATAATTGAAATAGATCCCTTAAATTGTAGGGATGACGAACGGGTTCGTATACAAGTTATAGGAACTACCAGTTTTACGGTAAATACCGTTTCTGCGGTGGCCGTTGGGCCTGTAACGAATACGCCCGGAAATAACTACGTGGATGTTTACCTGCCTGCATCCGGAGATTTTCTATTTGAAGTACAGGATAATATTGGGGCTTGTGCCTATCCGATGCCGAAGCATACGGTAATTGAACCAATCGAACCGACTGTTGTAATTAGTGAAGCCAAGCCGATATCCTGTTTTGGTGGCAGTGACGGGGAATTGTCCATTACTGTAACCAATTATACAGGAGCTTATACCTATAATGTGTATAGTGGTAATGATCCCGGAAAAATTACGGTGTTGGCTACCGGTAGTTTGGACACGGCCAACAATCCAGAGATCATTGCCGGATTACCTGGAGGTAATTTCTTTGTGGAAATCATTTCATCGGCAGATCCCTATTGTGCGTCGGATAGTAACGTGGCTACCATACGAACCCCAAATGGTCCTTTGACGGTCACCGCTACTGAAATCGGGAATGTCAGCTGTAATGACAACACCGGTAGGATCGAGGCCAACGCAACAGGAGGATGGGATTCGTCCGCGTATTCCTATCAGCTTTGGAAAGACGATGGTACCGGAACCTATCTCATTGAAGTGCCATTTTCTGCCGTCTACGATTTTACGAATTTAACAAGCGGGGATTATCGTGTAGAAGTGCGGGACGTACAAGGTTGTTCGGCACTGTTCAATATTAATTTGCCAATCGTTCCCCAAATAAATGCAGGTATTCGTGAACCTCAAGGCCTCGTCTGCCCGAATGGTAATAATGCAGTACTTGAGGCTTTCGACCCTACTACCGGGGATGCGATTACTGCCATTGCGGGGGCTACAGGTGGGTATCCAGGAGCGGGTTATAACTATCGCTTGTTGTATTTAAATAGCAATGATAATACCGATGTCGCCTCAGCAAGTGGACTGCAGAACTCTCCAACTTTTATTGGTGCCAGTGGCGGATTTATAAGTGGTGGCTGGTATGCCATTGAGGTTTCATCAAGTTTTGATTGTCTTTTTGTGACAACACCGTATTTTGTAAATCCACCACCTCCGGTACAACCTAAATTGGTACAAACCAGGGTTCCGGGTTGTGGGGGCATGGGTGAAATGCGACTTGAAATTGAAAACCCTGATCCCCTATTTGTCTATGAATATCAGTTGCTCGAAAATGGATTACCTATAGGGACCTATATCGATATGCTAGGTACCTCGGTGCTCATCCCAGGGATTGCGGGCATAACCTATCAATTTGATGTGCGTAAGAAAAATGCCTCGAATACGTGTTTACCAGTGCGTTCGAATGGTATTACCATGACCGATGCCACGGGTATCACTTTGTTACCCAACCTACCCGACGATATATCTTGCGCCTCTGAATTGGATGGTCGTATAGAATCATTTATTAATGGAGGTGTTGGCGATAATTTGTTCTATCTCTATATTGGTGACCCTGGGAATGCCTTCGCCCCCAATCCAACCGCGACGCTCTTTAGGGGTCCGCAGGATAATGGTACATTTGAAGGTTTACCCGAAGGTTCGGTAGCCGGCGGCAATGCCTATTACATAGCCGTAACAAGTGGAGTAACCTGTTATGATGTTGCCGGTCCTTTTGAAATAATTCGGCCAGAACCGATTGTTTTTGATGCGGTTTCGGCACCGGTCAGCTGTTCTGGGGAGGCCGACGGTTCGATAACCGTTGAGGTACTTAGTGGAGGGGTAGGACTCATTCAGTTCGCCATTGAACCAAATTTCAACGAATTCTTTAGTGACCCTTTGAATCCCGGAGTGTATGTCTTTGACGAATTGGCGGCCGGCAGTTATGAAATATTGATCCAGGATGAGAATGGTTGTTTTGAAAAAGATGTGATTACCGTAACCGAACCTCAAGAAATCATAGTCACCGACGTAACCACCACCCCTGAGACCTGCATTGGGTTTGAAGATGGTACAGCGCAGTTGACCATTACGGGTGGGACACCTTTCTTGGATGCCATTACCTCAAACCCGTATTATGAAACGAAGCTGATAGGTCCCGATTCTGATGGCAGCGAAGTATTTGTAAGGAATGACAACTTGACCTTTGCGAATTTAAGGGGCGGGGCGACCTACGTAGTCTTTATCCAGGATGCCAGTCTGTGTGGGACCGATACGATTATTACGATTGACATTGGCGTCGACCTTACCGCCGCGCCCGTGGTTCAATATGGGTGCGAGGGCATATTCCCGACGAATACGGTACTAGTAACGATGCAAGATGCCAGTTTGCTGCCAAGATTATTGTTCTCCCTTGATGTCGACGATGTCAACCTGGCCGATACACAAACAACCTGGGGCGATTTACCGGCAGGTGACCATACGGTTTATATCTATCACGAAAACGGGTGTACGAATACGGCCGATTTTACAATTGATTCTTATGATCCCTTGACATTGAGTGCCGTTAAAACAGGAGCAAATGAAGTTACCGCATCGGCCGAGGGTGGTTTTGGCGGCTATGAATTTTTCTTCCAGGGGCAGTCCTATGGCACTGACACGGTCTACACGACCAATGAAACCGGAACGGTAACCATTAAGGTCGTGGATCAAATGGGATGCGAGGCCGAGGTGGCGATTCCCTTTGTCTTCGAAGGCATGCTCGATATACCTAATTTCTTTTCTCCAAACGGGGATAACGAGAATGACCTGTGGGCCCCATTGAATAGGGAGTTATTCCCTTACATTACGGTCAAAATATACGACCGCTATGGCAGGGTAGTGGCCGTCTTGGATCAAGTGTCGTATTGGGATGGAAGATATGATGGCAATGAACTTCCGACCGGTGACTACTGGTACGTGGTCAACGCCAATGATAGGAGCAAGGTGCGTTATGTTGGGCATTTTACGCTCTATCGATAGCAAAAAGAATTCTTTTTACCAAGAAGGGCATCTTTCGGGATGCCCTTTTTTGTTCTTGTTAGTTTTGTCTAGCTCTTTTTAGACCTTACAGGCGTAAGAATTTTTTAGTCAACTACTTTTTCCTATATTCATTGCAGTGAATTTTACATCCCAAAAAGAACTTGAACAGTGGCAGGTATTTTCGAAAAACGATTTTTTAGGTTACAGGAAATATTCAAAACTTTGTTCTGGGTGCTAACCTCCACCTTGCTTTTACAGGGATGCGCCGCCCAATCGCATTTGGTAGATGCCGAACAGGAAACGATTATCAAGGAGAAATTCAACTATTATCTGTATTACCCCAAGGATTATGAGGCGAGTGCTGAACAAAAATATCCCTTGTTGTTGTTTCTTCACGGAGGCGGGGAATCAGGGGATAGTTTGAGTGCCGTAAAACGCATCGGACCTCCTAAATTGATCGCCAACGGTAGAAATTTTCCATTTTTGGTCCTGGCCCCTCAAAATCCGTATAAGAATAAATGGTGGAATACGCGGGCCATCGTACAATTGCTCGATACGGTCATCGCCCATAATAATGTCGATAAAAACCGAATTTACCTGACCGGATTAAGTAGGGGAGGTGGTGCGGCTTGGGAGCTTGCGGTGCAATACCCGGAGAAATTTGCGGCCATGGCCGTAGTTTGTGGCATGACCCCTCTACCCTATGCCTCCTGGATCAACAAGAAATTGGCGATATGGGTGTTTCATGGGGAAGATGATCAATCGATTCCGATTTCGGAGTCCGGAAACATGGTCGCCCGATTAAAAGAGATGGGCTATAACGTTCAGTTCACCCGATACCCGAACGTAGGCCATGATGCATGGGTAAAAGCCTATAATACCGCCGCGTTGTACGAATGGTTTATAAAACAGGAATTGAAATAGCATAACATTGAATATAGGCATTTTAAATCAGGTAGATTTTCATAAGCAATTCAACCAAAGCACGAAAACCATGAAAAAAATCGCATTTCCGATCTTGTATCTCCTTTTTCTATGGAGTGGTTATGCAGGTACCAAGACCGCGCCAGACCAAAAGAAAAAACCTCGCAACGTAATTTTTATTCTCACCGATGACCATCGGTATGACTATATGGGGTTTACCGGTAAAGTACCCTGGTTAGAAACTCCCAACATGGATAGGCTGGCGCGGGAAGGTGCCTATTTGCCGAATGCCTTTGTTACTACCTCCCTCTGTTCGCCAAGTAGGGCATCAATACTAACAGGACAATTTTCACATTCGCATACGATTGTCGATAACCAGGCACCGGATCCGGGCAATCTCACCTATTTCCCACAATACTTGCAAAAGGCGGGGTACCAAACCGGTTTTTTTGGGAAATGGCACATGGGAGACCATGGCGATGCCCCCCAACCTGGTTTTACCCATTGGGAAAGTTTTCCAGGGCAAGGCGTTTATTATAACCCCACCTTGAACATTAATGGGAAACGGATTGCCTACAAAGATTCGACCTACATCACCGATCTTTTAACCGAACATGCAGTAAAATGGCTCGATGACCGTGATAAAAAGAAACCCTTTTTCCTATACCTTTCCCACAAGGCGGTGCATGCGGGTTTTCAACCGGCGCAGCGGCACAAGGGAAAATACAAAGGCAAAAAAATTAAATTACCCGCCACCTATGGGCAGACCCTTACAGGGGAATACAGAAATCTGAAATGGCCACAATGGGTGGCAGACCAACGGGTCAGTTGGCACGGGGTTGATTATATGTACCATGATTTTTTGGATATCCATAGCATGGTAGTCGATTATTGTGAAACGCTTTTAGGGGTTGATGAAAGCGTTGGCACTATTCTGGAGTATCTGAAAAATAATGGTTTAGACGAATCAACGCTTGTCATTTATATGGGCGATAACGGATTTAGTTGGGGCGAACATGGCTTGATCGATAAACGACATTTTTATGAGGAATCGGTGAAAGTGCCTTTATTGGTTAGATGTCCTGAATTGTTTGCGGGGGGGAAGACCCCTAAGGAGATGGTCCAAAACATTGACATAGCGCCCACCATTCTCGCCGAAGCGGGCATCAGTAAACCCGAAAATATGCCCGGCACCTCCTTTATTCCCATTTTGACCGGTGAAGCCGGAGCCACACCCCGTAAGGAAGTATTCTACGAATATTATTGGGAATATGATTTTCCCATGACCCCTACCGTCTTTGGGATGCGAACCGATCAGTATAAATACATCCGATATCAAGGCATTTGGGATCGAAACGAACTCTATGACCTGCAAAATGACCCTGATGAGATGTATAACCTGATTGCCGATCCCGATAAACAGGAAATCGCCAAATCAATGTCGTCCGCCATTTACGATTGGCTTGAAAATACCCATGGGATGAACATACCCTTAAAACGCACGGTCAAATATCGCTTTGGGGATTTTAAGCATCCCAATGAGTACTAAATTCTGGGGAAATACTATTTTAGAATTTTAGGATACGGGTCTCTTTTCCAAAACCATCGAGAAACCTGAGTTTTTTCATTGAATTGGTGACCAAAATGGTCCGACTTGATTGGGATTGAAACGTACTGCCCCAATAAAATTCGCAGTTGCGTTTGGTGTTGTCGCCATAGGTTATTTCGACCTTAACCTCATTCGAACGTAATCGAATCAATTGATTGGGAAGCATTAGGGGTTGTTCAAAGACTTTGATCGAGTCATTGTTTTGAGTAGCTATGACCAGTAATTTTTTATTGGCATCGTTCAACATAGCTAAACTTTTCCCGTCACCTGGGACATAGAAATGACTATCGTCAAGGGGTAGGGCCGTAAATTTGCCCTGCCCCAAATTCTTAAGGGCCAAACCTACTAGGGCATCCGCCCTTCCTTGTTGTACTTCCATGCCATAGTCGTTCCCCACCATCAAAAGATCAATACGATCGTCATTATCCAAATCAAATGGAAGTATGCCATAAATGGGCGCTAATTGTGCTTCAAATGGCAAAGGATGCATCTTAAATTGGCCATTGCCCAAATTTTCGACCCAAGAAGATTTAGAGTCATTCAGTTGGTACGTAAGGGCATCATCCAAAAGCCCATCTGAAAACATTTCAGGGAGCGTTGATTCGCCAAATTCCCCAAATGAATTGAATTTCTTACGAATCCCGACATATTGTTTCGTTACATCTTGCCATGGGTGATATAGGTATTCCTTTTTGACACCAATACTATCCCTTAGGTAATACGAAATCAAAGGATCAATTGTCCCATTTTGGTCCAAATCCTTCGCATAGAGGCGAACAGGTTCTTTGACACTCCCTTTAAAATAAGTATTTTCCCCTAAATTTCCGGCGATATAATCCATGTCGCCATCATTGTCAAGGTCAGCTGCGGCCAAACTGTTCCACCATCCGGTATGGTCTTCCAGGCCCGAATTTTTTGTTACATCGATCAAGCGCCCTTTTTTGTTCTCGAAGACACGAAGGGGCATCCATTCCCCGGCCAAAATTAGATCTGGCCAGTTATCCCCGTTAAAATCGGTCCATAAAGCATCACTGATCATGCCGGGAAAGGTCAACTCGGCCGACATCTCGGCGGTAACATCTACGAATTTAATTTTATTGGCCGTACTTTCATTGCGAAGCAGGTACGAGCGATCTGGTTTTGGATAGGAAAAGGGCAGGACCCGACTACCGACAAAAAGGTCTAAATCCCCATCCTGATCAAAATCGGCCGCTTTTACGGCAGATGAATTCGACATCATTGCGGGTAGGCCCTCGGTGCTTTCGGTAAAATTTCCTTTCCCATTGTTGATCATTAGGACATCCTTATAGAATTCATGACCGGCCGGGTATTGTGCGCAACCTCGGGCAATGTATAAATCCAAGTCCCCATCGTTATCGGCATCAAAGAGCAAAGTCCCGGCATCTTCCTCCTCAAGTTTCTCACCGTGTTTGTAGGCTACCTCGGTACTTTTAAAGCTTCCATCTCTTTGCTGAAGAAACCATTTTTCCTTAAAATTTCGACTCCCGGCCACGAACATATCGTCCAAATCATCATTATTGACATCGCCAACGGCAATTGAAGGGCCGTACTGTGAAAATTTATGGGGAATGGTACTTTGGAAATTGAAATCGATAAAATCGTGATCCTCTATGAACGCGTTGAGCTTATATTTTTTGGAAACCTCCTGAAATATTGAATTGTCGGTTGAATCGATTGCCGCCTTTGGAAGCAACGTGTTTGCGTTATATGAAATCTGATAAAGTGTATCAATGGGTATTGCCGTTACCTTCTGAAGGCCGCCCCCTGGCCAAACAATCAGCACACTGTCGATTTTGTTAATTTTACCCAAGCCGAAATGCAGTATCTCCACGGGTTGTGAAAGATACCCTCTGCCCGAGAGCAAAGATTTACGTTGTTCCAAACCATCGGCAAATAAGGTCGCCGTTGCGCCGATCGCGGCCGGATTCTCTTGGCTGCCCTTGAACTTCAATCGAATGTAATGTTCGGTCGGTAAAAGCCGATCGGCATGGTTTTCAAGGAGGAGTACGGGATCATTGATATTATTTATGATTAGATCAAGATCTCCATCCTTGTCAAGATCCCCATAGGCCGCCCCATTTGAAAACGTACCAAAGTTAAGTCCCCAGGCATCGGTTACATCTTCAAAACGATCCCCATGCAAGTTTTTGAACATAAAATTGGGAATTTTGATTTCTGGAATGGCGGCGATCAAACGTTCTTTGCTGACCAAACGGCTGGCGGTAATCCTAAAGTCACCAAAATCACGGTCGGTGACATCCTTGGGAAAGCCGTTCGTTATAAAAAGATCTTGCCAACCATCATTGTCGAAATCGGCAAAAAGCGGTGCCCAACTCCAATCGGTTTCCTGAATATTGGCATACATCCCCATTTCCCCGAAAATAGGCAACTGGGATGCCGGTTTTGTCCCCAAATTATGTTGCAACATGTTGCGGGCATACTGATATTCGTATTGAAACTTTCTGGTAAAGATTTCCTTTTGATAACTGCTGGGCCCTTGGAACAATTTTTTGCGTTTATTGTAATAGGGTTGCATCTCGGTGGTAAATAGGTCCATTTGCCCATTATTATCCACATCGGCAATGTCACTGCCCATCGACGAGAGACTGAAATGTTTGAATATTTCACCAGCCCGGTTCGTGAAGGTGCCATCCTGGTTGTTGATATAAATTAGGTCATTGCTCAAAAAATCATTGGCCACATAAATATCCATCCAGCCATCATTGTTGAAGTCGTAGATTAACGTACTATGACTATAGCCATGATATCGAATTCCTGCCTGGTCTGAGATATCGATGAATCTTTGATGATCCAAACTATCGCTCCAGGTGTTTTCATATAATTTATCACGGCTCAGGGAGGTACCATCATCCTCCAACGGACTAAATTGGCTGGGATTTATGCCCTCAATACGATTCACACCAATAAATAGATCCAAATCGCCATCATTGTCAAAATCGAAGAATTGGGCATGCGAGGAATAGGTGGTATCGTTTACCCCGTATTCTTTCGCCATTTCCTTAAAAGTGGGGATGCCGTCCCCCGTATTGCCTTGGTTGATGTACAACAAATTGGATCGCTGTTCGGGGTTTTTTCGAAAGGTGTTGCAGACATAGATATCCAAACGGCCATCCAGATTGATATCTACTAGAGAGACACCGGAAGACCAATTTAAGGTGTCGCGCTTGCCGATATTTGCCACTTGCGATACATCTTCAAATTTTAATTTTCCTTTGTTGAGAAAGAGTTTATTAGCAACCTGGTTTCCGGCCAAAAATACGTCATCAAAGCCATCCCCGTTTACGTCACCCAAGGCGACCCCGGCCCCATTGTAAACAAATTCATTGTCCAGGATATTGATTGAATCGTTTTCAATGAGTCGATTGTTGAAATTCAATCCAGAATCCTCTGCCCCGATCTTTGTAAAAAGTTTGGTGGGCACTTGATTTTTTCCGCAGGAAAAAAGCCAAAGTACGATGACCATGATAGAAAATATGGCAGCTACTTTTTTTAAAGACATTTGTTATGGTATCGAATTAATAGAGAATACAAAGATGGGGAAGAGCGCGAAAGAAACAAAAAAAACCCTGACGTTTCTGTCAGGGTTTTTTAATTCAATATTCCTATCTATTAATAACCAGGATTCTGGGTTAAAACATCACCTTGGATATCAATTTGAACTTGCGGAATTGGGAAATACTCCCTTTTACCCGCTTGAAAACTGGCGCCACCAAATTTGGTCACCAAGAATTGGGATTCGTATGCCAAATAGGCATTCAATTCGCTAGCAGCTATGCCCCATCGAACCAAATCAAAGAAACGGAATCCTTCTCCCGACAATTCAAGCTTTCGCTCAAATCGCACGGCTGTAGTAGCTGAGGCTTTATCGGCAAACTGGGATGGTGGATACTCTGCAATGACATAATTGGCAGCGGGTGTTGCTCCTCCATCATTGGAAACCCAATATTGTGAATTAGCGGCCCGGGCCCGAACCAAATTCACATAGGTGCGTGCTTGTTCCAAGGAACCGGCTTCAATTTCAGCCTCGGCAGCCATCAACAGCACATCGGCATAGCGAATGATGGTGTAATTCATCAAGGAATAGCCGCGTGTCCACGAACTACCGTCAGTTAAGGAGTTTTCCTGAGATTTGTAATAAATATACTTTTTAGGTGAATAAGGGCCAGCATAGGGCTGGCTTCTGATCCACGCCTTTCCTGGGTGGGGGATCCAATCCAAATATTGAATACCTCTTCTTCCGATGGCAAAATCAATCCTTGGATCTAAAGGACCAGCATCTAGCGTGAAGGGATCGGAAGATTCCAATCCAAAATCGTTTTTAACGGCATTGGCCGGTAAATTATAAGATTTATCCAAAAGGGGTAGTCCGGCTGGCGTTGTACGATAGGAGTTCGCCATTTCAAAACTGGGTTGAAAGAACCCACAACAGTTACCAGGACCATCAGGACCGGTGTTGTAAGGATAGTTCAAATCATCAAACCAGTTGGCGTTATTAACACTTCCCGTGTTATTGGCCGATTCCACATCCATAACGGCCTCGGCATGGTTGTCGTTTTCGGCGTTGTAGATGTCGGCAATATTGTCCAATAAGGCATATTTCAGGCCATTGGATGTTACCCCATTGGCAATCACATCATCAAACCAGGTTTTGGCCTCTCCGAATTTTTGTTGAAAAAGTTTGGTCTTTGCCATATAAGCGGCAGCGGCCCATTTGTTCACGCGACCAGCGCCCGTTACTGCGGGTAAATTGTCATAGGCAAATTGAAAATCGGCTTCTATGAATGGCCATACGTCCGGGGTATTGGGAACAAGAACCACCTCGGTCGGAAGTACGGTCTCATCAAAAACCGGCACACTATTAAAGTGTTGTTTTAGGTCAAAATAGAAGTGCCCACGCAATAATCGTGCTTGACCCGCTATAATTGCAGCATCGGCAGTAGAAACTTCGGTGGAAGCTGCAAGTGCGTTCAACACCTTGTTGGCCCTGCTGATTCCCTCATAACGGGCTTGCCATAGAGCATTGAGATCACCATTGGTGGGATCGTTCTCATACCGCTGGTAGGGGTTGATGGTCGAATAATCCCCCGCATCGGTACCTTTATTGGCTTCACCACCCACAATGGAGCCGGTAACCCAATGGTTGGGACTTTCGAAACGGTTCCCAAACACACCGTTTATGGCCGAATAGGTACCTATTAATAATCCATCGATACCCGCCTTTGTACTTACCTGCGCATCAGCTAAAGAGTCAGTGGGGGAAAGTTCCAAAAATTTATCGCTACACGATACACCGACAAACAGCAGGGATATCGTTAACACAGTTAATCGTCTAAATCTGATTATTGTTTTCATAGTTTAATTTTTCTTATAAAGATATTAAATTTTGTATGCATTTCTTATAGATTAGGAATATTATATACCTATTTCCAAACTGATTACATAAGATGGGGTGGCAGGGTAGTTACCTACATCAATACCAAAATTGGTATCAGGGCCGGCTACTACGGGATCTAAGCCACTGTAATTGGTGATGGTCCAAATATTGTTGGCCGCCAAACCTAATCGCAATTTGCTGACGCCAATTTTATCGGTCAAGCGGCTATCAAAATTATAACCGACTCGTAACATTCCCAATCTAACATAGGAACCATCCTCGACATACCAGGAATTCGAGGCACCACTTGTACTCAAGTTCGAAGCACTTTCCCAAATCGGGGCAGCAGCATTGTTACCCAAGGCAGGTGTCCAGGAATTGAAGGCGGAAACACCTTTCGCAGACCCCTCAAAAGTTCCAAAGAAATCCCTAAACCATTTTGATTGGTTAAAAATTTCATTGCCATAGGATCCAAACCAATAGGTCTCGAATTCTAAATTCTTATAGCGTAACAAGAAGGTTAGACCACCGGTATAATCAGGTACCGCACTTCCAATAAAGGTTCGATCATCAGGGGTTATGGCACCATCCCCGTTGACATCCTCGTATCTAAATCGACCCAAGCCCTTACCGTCCTGGGCAGGTGCGCTATCAACTTCCGCTTGGCTGTTAAAATACCCAGTGACTTGGTATCCGAAGAAGGTCGAAATTGATTGGCCAACGGCGTTTCGAACGGGTGTAATACCGCGGTAGTTGCCTACGTCGAAGAATTCAATACCAGGGGCCAAAGAAGTAATTTCGTTGGTCAAAAAGGAATTGTTCAAGGTAACTTCAAAGGAAAGATCGTCTGTGAAGTTGCCCCTTCCAATAATTTGAAAATCGATCCCTTTGTTTGACATGCTGGCGATGTTGACCGAGGGCGCAGACGCATAATTTCCGGTAACAGCGGCCAAAGGCACTTGATACAAAAGATCCTCGGTATCTTTTTTCCACCAGTCTAAAATAAACTCCAGTTTGTCGTTTAAGAAAGAAGCATCAAAACCGATATTGGTCGTGGTACTGGTTTCCCATTTGGCATCGGGGTTCCCGATACGGTTTTGGGCGAAACCTTCATTTGCCCCACTATTTTGGCCTTCAATCGGATAAAACGTGTTACCCCTGTCAGATGCATATAAAGAGTACTGGTTGTTTGGGTTCACATTTTCTGAGTTCCCCATTTGTCCCCATCCTCCTCTAAACTTCAAGTCGGTGATAAAATCCTGATTCTGCATAAAAGGTTCTGCAATTACCCTCCAAGCGGCAGAAACTGCTGGGAATACCCCGTAACGGTTGTTGCCCCCAAATCGGGAGGAACCATCCCTACGAATTACTCCGGTCAAGTAATAACGTTCCCCGAAGTTGTAATCGAGTTTTCCGAACGTAGAATAAAAATTAACGCCCTTGAACTGGCCACTCCCCACATTGGGGCTTTGCACCACGCTCAAACTTTGAAAATCCAAATCGGTAGAGAAGGGGTTGATACCATTACCATTCATGAATCTTCCTTTTCCGGTATTCAAGGCTTCAATTCCTGCAAAAAGCTTCAACTTGTGCTTCCCGAATAATTTTTCATAGCTAGCGGTGTTGGTAAAGGTCCAACTAAAACCATATTGACCGCCTTCCGAGAATGAATTACTAGCTTCAGGTTCTGAATCCCCTAGATATCTAAAGCCATAGTTTACAAAGTTCGCATTAAAGTAACTACCGCCAATACTTGAACGGATCGTTAGGCCATCAACCGGTTTTAACAACAGATAAAAATTGCCAAAACCACCGATACCAAAGTTTTTGTCAAATGCATCATTGGTCTTCAAAACCCTCACCGGGTTACGGGGGTTATTGAAGCCTGCGGCCCTGGTACTGGCATAACTGCCGAAGTCATCATATACCGGGAGAATGGTCGGCATACGATACGCAGAAAGTACTACGGATTCGTCGTCGGCACCTTCGACCCCACCATTGCCGCCAAATCCACCGCGACGGTTACGGTAGGTAACCTGAAAATTTTCCCCAAAACTCAACCAAGGGGTAATATCCCATTCCGAATTGAAACGGATTGCATATCGATCATCCTTGTTCTCCAATAATATTCCCTGCAAATTTTGGGCAGAAATACCCAAGTAGAAACGACCGTTCTCCGTACCGCCGTCAAACCCCACGGAAACCCTGCTGATCGGAGCGATCCGGGTAATTGCCTTATACCAGTTGGTACCGGCTAGATTGGGTCTTATTAAGAATACGTTTTCAGGATCGGCTTCGTAATTAGCCCGTACCTGTGCCAAATTCACTTGACTGGCCGAAACGCCATTTTGGCCATCGGCATGGAGATAATCAGGGAATGTAGGCGTTGCACCGCCCCCGTATTGGGGGTGTGAGTAGGAAACCGGAGTACCATTCGCCGCAGCATTGTTCTCATAGGCGATATTGGTATATTTTGCCATATCCCGTGGATTCAACATTCTTGGTGAACCGTTCACGTTGGGATCGGTGACCCCACTGATTACATTCACCGTCAAATTGGTTTTTCGCTTGCTTCTAGATCCCTGTTTGGTAGTATAAACGATTACTCCGTTCGCAGCTCTGGCTCCATAGATCGAAGCGGCAGCCGCATCTTTTAGAACCGTAGTAGTCTCGATGTCATCTGGGTTAAGGAAATCGGAGTTGTTTGTCGGAACACCGTCTACAACATATAAAGGTGCGTTTCCACCAAAAGCCCCAAAACCACGTACCCTGATTTGGCTGGTCGATCCTGGTTGCCCGTTGGTCAGAACCGTAACACCGGCGACCCTACCTTGTAATTGTTGTTCTACGTTACCTGAAGGTACCGCGGCTAAATCAGAAGCCTTTACAATGGATACCGCGGCAGTCGTTTCCCGTTTGGTCTCCGTTTGGTATCCTGTTACGATTACCTCTTCCAAGGCCGCTGCGTCGGATTCCATGGTGACATTGATCGTAGTCTCGTTCCCAACAGGGATTTCCTGGGGCTTAAACCCAAGATAACTGAACACCAACACGGCACCACTATCCACATTTAAGGTATAGTTTCCGTCAAAATCGGTTTGGGTACCATTAGTTGTCCCCTTGACCACAACGTTGGCGCCGGGAAGCGGTTCACCCGCATCATCGACAACTGTTCCGGTAACCGTTGATTGGAGCGCAGTGTTCCAGTCAACATTTGAAAAATTTGCTTCATGATTTGCCAGAGCGAACTGCGCTCCAAGACAAACCATCATCGACAAAAACCCTAATCGGAAAATTGACATCCTCCCCTTGGGTCTTAACGAATTGTAATCACGTTTTTGATTCATAATCCTTGTTGTTTGTTAGTTTAAATTAATCTTGAGTTAGTTGGATTTTTTGAATAGCCCGATTTGGCATATGTTAAAAAAAACCCAATTCGGGAATAATATTAGCAAAAATATGTGAAAGAAGCTCATATAACCGCTTATATTTTGTCATATATTGATACTAAAATTTAATGGTTTCATTTGGTATTTCCCCCGTTAAGGCCTTTATTTATTGGGTTTTATCAAGGTTTTAATGCGTTTTAATCACTTTGTTAAATCTTTTAAGTCTTACATTAAATCAACTTTAATTTTGAGGTTTGACATCGTTTTTCCAAGGTAACTATAATGTTAGAAATATATGTTAAAACATCGGATGGACGAAGTAGAAAAATTTCTATTCTATAGTTGGGAACACTGTATCACGGCAGGGGCACCTTTCATGGTTAGACAAAAGAATAAATACGTATCTCCGCCTTCGGAAATTTTAAATTTTTTGCGGATCCCTGCCACGCTATCCTTAAAATTGCGGGTGGTAATGTTCGCCTTCCGGATGCCTAAATGCCTAAATTCATCGCCCTTGTACGAAAAGACACCCTC
>JALHST010000137.1 GCA_022865355.1 Maribacter sp.
AACGCTTTTTGGACCTGGCCAAAAAAGAATTCGATTATATCATCGTAGATACGGCCCCGACCCTGTTGGTGGCCGATACCCTTTTGATCTCAAAATATGCCGATCTTACGCTCTATGTGGTCAGGGCAGGCCATACCGAGAAAAAAACGGTGGAGTTTTCAAAAGAATTAAGCGAAACGAATCGTCTCCAAAATATGGCCTATGTGGTGAACGATGTAGCAATAAGTAAAAGCAAAACGTACACGTATGGGTATGGCGACGACAGCAAAAAAAAGAAATAAATTTTTGATGTATTTGCCGTAATATCAATTTCCTATAATACCTAAAGCGCCTTGCCCAAAGTATGAATGGTATTCTGAACGGTGCCTTTTAGGGGAGTACCTTGCGCATCTTGCAGGTCGTAGGTGATCATCATCACGTCCCCGTTTTGTTATTGGCAATTTTATCAATACCGATTTTGGACACCTTACGGGTATTCTTTGTTCGCATACTTCAAAAGCGAAGTCCTTTTCAGGAATATTTTTAATCGTAGTAACGCATCAGTTTTTCCATAAACACTGTTCCACGAAAATTGGTTACTTGAAATCGTCCTAAGCGTAATGGAGTGGATTTCTGGGTAATTACTGCATCCTGTGTAGTAAAACCTAGAGGTATACAGTTTTGCGCTACAATAGATAATGTTTCATTGTTATAATTACCATAAGGATAGGCAATGGCATAAATTTGTGGATAACCCTTGCCGATAAGATAATCTTTGCTCCCGGCAATTTCCGATGATTGTATTTCTGCAGAATGACATGCCAAAGCTGGATGGGTTATGGTGTGTATACCCAAACTAAATAATTCGTTATTTGCTAAATTTTCTAATTCCTTATTGTTCATGGGATAGTTTTCAGACCAGTGGGATGGGGTAAAATCGGCCCATTTACGCACGAAAACCATAATTACGAATAGTTTAGAATAAGAAAGGGGCTTTAAAAGTTCCCATAGCTCAAGGTATATTTTGCAGCGATTGGTCGGCGGGGGTGCTGGCCAAATCCAGGATTCTTGTTTTAACCTAACTTCTTCGGTCAATTGTTCGGCCCCAAGGTGAAATGTATAAATTTTTTCGTCAATGGATAAAGTCAGGTTGGTAGGGAGTGTTATAGAATGAAGGAAAATGAATTCTAGCTCATCCCACCAAAACAGTTGTTGTTTCCCAATAAAATGGGTTGGTATAAAGAAAGTAGCAGGACACTTATATGTTTCCAAGATAGGTTTGGCATTCAAATAATTATCCCGATATGCATCGTCAAAGGTTATGTATATGCTGTTTGGTTCTATTTTACCAATAGAAAATTGTTCCACTAGATTACGGAGCGGTAGTATATTAAAGTTTTTTTTTAACTCTTTGATCTGCGTTTCGAAATTATTTGGGCTAACTGCCAATTGCCACGGATCTGTTTCGAGATTGCACACACGGTGATACATGAGGACAATTGCCTTTGGTTCTCTTGGCCGTAAAAAATTTCTAATTCTTAAAATCATTGAAGATATATTTATTTTACAGCACGCACCGTTATTATTACCTGATAATGTACATCGTGTTGGTCCAATTGTTCTTTCTTGATTTCTGGCAATCCCATTCCATATAAAAAGGCGCTAGCAACCAACACATTCCCGAACGTTTTAATTGAAATTTTCTCAGTTGAGAAGCACTCTTCCATAATTCGTTGCATGGATGCATCCGTAAATGACCACAACCAGTATTTGCCCCATCCATCCTGGGCAATATGGCTAATTCCAGGAACTGTTATTAACAGTGTTCCTCCCTGTTTTAAAAGCCTGTAACAAGTTTCAATAGCGCCTTTGAAGTCGTAGATAAGGTGTAGGGTTTGGGTAAGGACGATACAATCAAAAGTATTTGAAGGCAGGTGTGGTGCATTACTTAAATCCCCAATAAATGTGGCTTGTTCATTGGAGTCATCAATATGTAAAATATCGCTCTTTGTAACATTACTTCCTCCATATTTTAAGGTATAGGCATTATCTCCTATTTCAAGTACCCTACCTCTAATCAATGAAGAATTTTCATTGAGGAAATTCTCTATATAATATCGATCTAAAGGCCCACCACGGTCGTAACCAAATTGTGTGCTAAACGGAGTTGTGCGGTTTAAATCGCCGATACCTATTTCCCCAGTTGAAGGTATTTTTCCAGTCTTGTTTTTAGCCTTTTTCTGAGCTGATTTAAAAATATTCCTAAGTTTCATTTTTTTAATGTAATACTTAACTTTTTTGCTGATTTTTTCTATAAGATATCGAATTATTTCAGTTTTGAACTTTATGTAGAGGAATGGACTATTCTTCTTTAAAGTCCTAATTTCTTCCTTTTTGAAATTTAATTTATTAGAATATAATTGAGAGCGAAGGCTCTTAATTATTTTTTCAGAATAGTACGATTTCCAAGATGCTACTCCTCGGAGAATTGATTCCTTTTCAGCAGAAGTTTTAAGATATTTTTTTTGAGCTGATAGTACAAGTAGAGCATACTTCATCATTTTTGGATAATTTGATGACATATTATTATCGTGTATTCGATAGACTGCAATTAACCCCGTATGGTGAATTATAGGGTGATGCCTTGCTATTTTCAGGTACAGATCATAATCTTCACAATAGGGCAGCGAAGCGTCAAAATGATAAGTGTCAAAAACCCAACGCTGATACATGACGGTGGCATGCATACCTATGAAATTCCCCTCTAATAACCTGCAGTAATGATTTTCATTTACTTCCCTTTGAACAATCATGGTTGTGTCTTTAGGTTCATAATATACTTTATGCCCCCCGGAAGCAAATGCAACATTATTGTTTGGCGTTAACAGATCTAAATTGCTTATAATAGCATTCTCCAACAACCAGTCATCCGCATCCAAAAAAATTAAATATTCGCCCGAGGAATTGCTAATACCATTGTTCCTCGCTGCCGAAAGTCCAGCGTTAGGCTGATAAATATATTTAACCGACGGGTACCTTAGACAAACATTCTTTGTTTTGTCAGTTGATCCATCGTCAACTACAATAATCTCAAAATTCGCATATGATTGATTTATTACACTATCAATTGCCCTTGGCAAATAGCGTTCATGGTTGTAGCTCGGTATAATTACTGAAACCATCGGTTTTCTAGTATTTGTTGGCTTCTCCATTATTCTGATTTTTTTACAAGTGCCGGTTTATTCTTGTTCTTCACATAAAATAGTATCCCGGAAACAACTCCTTTTATTTCGCTCCATAGTGTCTGATAACGATAGTTGAAATTTGGGAAGCCTAACATAATTAAGTGAAGGTAATATCTCGTCAATTCATAATACAAATATTTTTTATACCCGATTTTTTTATCCTGGGTATGTTGTATTAACACAGATGCCGAATGTCCGCGCATATAGCCGAATAGTTGCTTGTGTAGCTGTTTTAATTCCTTACGGTGTTCATGGTATACAAATGCCCTTGGATTGTAATGAATAGTCATATTGCTGGCTAAAATCCGAAACCATATCTCGGAATCGCCACTACAACCGGCAGCACCAACATCCAATCTATCATCAAAATAATTAACGTGCTCAATAGCTTTTTTTCTAAAAGCCATATTGGCACCAGCGCCTATCTCCCATACTTTTGGTGCAGTTGAAGACTTAAAAATAAAGTCACTATTAAAATAGATATCCCGATAGCCTTTATTAAACCCCCAATGTTTTTCAAATATTTGTTGACTTTCGGTCTCAAGGGATGATGCAATCACTAAGCCTGTCATCGCATCTATATTTTCTTGTAAAAAAGTTTCCCAAATGCGGAAAGACCACAAAGTGTCTACCCTTACATCGTCATCGGTATATGCCACTATGGGATACTTGGCTACCCGTGCACCGGTATTTCGTGCTATATCCAATCCTGGACGTGGCTCTTTACAGTAACTAACGCCATTGAATAAATCTACAGTCAACTTTGTACTATCATCAGAAGGTGCATTATCTACAACAATGATCTCCCGTGGCATACAGATTTGTATGATTAAACTATCGAGACATTTTTTTAAACTTTCACTGCGGTTCCGGGTACAGATCACAACGGATACATTAAC